>CAMLKN010000194.1 GCA_946480655.1 uncultured Devosia sp.
TAGGCTTCCTTGATGCGGTTGGAGAAGCCGTCGACACGGTCGATGCCGGTGCGGCTGGTCTGGTCGTGGGCCACGATGGCCACCTTGCCTTCGCCGCCGATCAGCTCGGCCATGACGTCGGCTGCCAGCGCGGCAGCAGCCACGTTGTCGGTGGTGGCGGTGGTCAGCGGGATGTCGCTATCGACGCCGGAGTCGAAGGCGATGACCGGAATGCCGGCATCCTTGGCCTGCTGCAGCAGCGGGGTGGCCGCCTGGCTGTCGAGCGCGGCAAAGCCGATGGCGTCGGGCTGGCGCGACAGGGCGGCAGCGAGCATGTCCATCTGGCGGTCGACCTGGCTTTCGGTTTCCGGACCTTCGAAGGTCACGGTGACGCCGAGGTCGGCGGCAGCCTGATCGGCACCGGCCTTCACGGCCTGCCAGAACTGGTGCTGGAAGCCCTTGGAAATGAGGGCGATATCATAGTTTTCCTGTGCCATTGCGGGGCCGGCAGCGGCCAGCATGGCCACGGCACTGATGGCGCCGAGCAGGGTACGGCGGTTGAGCATGGTAATCCTCCCAAATGCTACGATAGAACTGGTCTGCAGTCTTCTTGTTGGTGTTGGCGCGTGATGCGCAGGCAGGTCCGGCGCCTAAAGTTTGCGGCGCCGCAGTATGTCGGCATAGACGGCCAGGATGATGATGGTGCCAGTCACCACCGTCTGCCATTCCTGGGCCACCGATAGGATGCGCAGGCCGTTGGCCAGCACGGAGATGATGAGGGCGCCGATCAGCGTGCCGAGCACGGTGCCGCGACCACCCGAGAGCGAGGTGCCGCCGATGACCACGGCAGCGATGGCGTCGAGCTCATAGCCCTGGCCGAGAGCCGGCTGGGCCGAATTGAGCCGGCTGGCGATGAGCAGGCCCGCCACGCCGCAGATCGAGCCGGCCAGCGCATAGACGGCGATCTTCCAGCGATCGACATTGACGCCCGACAGACGCACCGCTTCTTCATTGGAGCCCAATGCAAACGTGTAGCGGCCGAGGGCGGTCTTGCCGAGAATGAAGGCGGCGAGGATCGCCACGGCGAAGAGGATCAGCACGCCATTGGGGATGGGCAGACCCGGAATGACCGAGCCGACCACCGAGCCCAGCGAAATTTGCGAAAAGCCGGGCGTGTCGTTGAAGTAGATCGGGCGGGTGCCGGAAATGACCAGCGACAGGCCCTTCATGATCAGCATCATGCCCAAGGTGGCGATGAAGGGCGGCACCTTCAATTTGGCGATGATCGTGCCCGAGGTGAAGCCGACCAGGGTACCCGCCAGGATGGCGCCGATGATGCCCAGGGGCAAAGGCAGGCCGAGATAGGTGAGGATGACGCCGGTGATCACGGCGCAGAAGGTCATGAGCGTGCCGACCGAAAGATCGATGCCGCCGGTGATGATGACGAGCGTCGCGGCAATGGCGAGGACGCCGTTGACCGAGGTCGCCTGCAGGATGGCCAGGATGTTCTGGGTCTGCATGAAATTGGGCGAGGCCAGCGAGAAGACCACGATGAGCGCAATCAGGCCCGAAAAGGCCAGCAGGCGATGGAAAGCGCCGGTGATGCGAATGCCGGTCTTCTGGCCCGGGGCGGTTGTGTCGGTCATGAATTTTCTCCGGTCGTGGAAGTCGTAAACCCCCACCCTTGGTCCCTCCCCACAAGGGGGAGGGAGACGATGAACACTGAGGCCGCACCCTGCGCCTCCCTCCCCTCGATGGGGAGGGAATGAGGGTGGGGTGGCGCCGCGCAGGTTAACGGACAAGGACTACCCCGCATGGCGCATCTCCGCGTCCGGCATCATGGCCGCTTCGCGCATGGTGGCGAGGCGCATGACCTCTTCCTGGCTCGCTCCGCCGGGCAGGATGCCGGTCAGCCGCCCCTCGCACATGACGGCGATTCGGTGGGAGAGCCTCAGGATTTCGGGAAGCTCCGAGGAAATGACGATGATGGCCTTGCCCTGGGCGGCGAGATTATTGAGCAGCTTGTAGATTTCGGACTTGGCGCCGACATCGATGCCGCGGGTCGGCTCGTCGAAGATCAGGATGTCGCAGTCGCGCAGCAGCCACTTGGCGATCACCACCTTCTGCTGGTTGCCGCCCGAGAGGAGCCGCGACTCCTGGGTGTCGCTGGGGGTCTTGATGGCGAGCTGGCGGATATAGTCCTTGGCCGCGCTGGCCATGCCGGCCTCGTTGAGCACGCCCATGGGGCCGGTAAAGCGTTCGAGGCTGGCCAGGGCGATGTTGTTGCGGACGTCGAGGCCGGTGGCGAGGCCGAAGAGCTTGCGGTCTTCGGAGAGATAGCCGATGCCCTTTTCGACCGCGTCGCGCGGCGAGGAAATGCCCACGCGCTGGCCATGCACCCAGATCTCGCCGGCCTCGCGATGATCGGCGCCGAAGATGACGCGGGCCACCTCGGTGCGTCCTGCCCCCATGAGGCCGGCAAAGCCGAGAATCTCGCCCTTGCGCACCGAAAAGCTGACATCGCGGATTTCACGCCCACGCCGCAAGCCCTTTACCTCCAGCGCCACCGGCGCATTGGACGTGTTGGGAATGACGAGGGCGTCATTGCTGAGGGTGCGGCCCACCATCATGGAAATGATGGTTTCGATGGGCGTGTCGGCGGCCGGCACGGTGCCGACATATTCACCGTCGCGCATGACGGTGACGCGATCGGAGATGCGCTTGATCTCGTCCATCTTGTGGCTGATGTAGACAATCCCCACGCCCTCGGCCTTGAGCCGGTTGATGATGGCGAAGAGCTCGGCGATCTCGGCATCGTTGAGAGCGGCCGTCGGCTCATCCATGATCAGCACCCTGGAGCGATAGGAGAGCGCCTTGGCGATCTCGACCATCTGCTGCTTGGCGATGGTGAGGCTTTCGACCGGGACGGTTGGCTCGAGCTTCAAATTCATCGAGGCGAAGATGGCTGCCGCGTCACGGTTGAGCTGGCCTTCGTCGAGAATGCCGAAGCGGCGCGGCTCGCGGCCGATGAAGATATTCTGCGCGGCGGTGAGGTCGCGCATCAGGGCCAGTTCCTGATGGATGATGGAAATGCCCGCATCCTGCGCCTGGCGCGGCGAGGTGATTTCCACAGGCTTGCCGTCGAGCCTCACCTCGCCGGCATCGCGGGCATAGACGCCCGAGAGCACTTTCATGAGGGTCGACTTGCCGGCGCCGTTCTCACCCATCAGGGCATGGACCTCGCCGGGCAGAAGTTCGAAGCGCGCCTGGACGAGCGCCTTGACGCCGGGGAAGGACTTGTCGATCCCGACCATTTCGACCAGCGGCACGGTCGCACGCTGTCCGGAGCCGGACATCTCCTCGCTCATCTGCAATCCTCCCAAGTGAGAGCCGGTCTTGGCGCCGGGCTCATCAGTTGGCGCAGAGCTAATGGCAAGTCAGTCAGGCTGTCAAGTGGTCAGACCAGTGGACATGCGCGTCAAGTGCCGCTATGAGTGTGCCCGAGGGGATCAGATGAAGCTTCAGGCCGTTTCCAACCGCAAACTCTATATCCAGATCGCTGACCAGATCCGCGACCAGATCATGGGCGGGGCGGTCGAGGCCGGGCGGCAATTGCCGTCCGAGCGCGACCTGGCCCTGAGCCTGGGCGTCTCCCGCCCCACGGTGCGCGAGGCGCTGATTGCACTAGAGGTCGCGGGGCTGGTGGAGGTGCGGGTGGGCGTGGGCGCCTTCGTGCGCAAGCGGGGCGATGCGCGCATGGCCCTGCCCGAATTGAGTGCTTCACCCCTGGAAGTGACCGCCGTCCGGCGGCTGCTGGAGCCGGAAGCGGCGGCCCTGGCCAGCCAGAACATAGCGCCCGAGGGCATGACACGACTGGCCGAGACGCTGCGCCAGATGCGGTCCGAATCGGCCAGCGGCCTCTGGTCCTTCGACGCCGACCGCAACCTGCACATGACCCTGGCCGATGCCAGCGGCAATTCGGTGCTGCGCGAAATGCTCGACGGTCTTTGGAAGGCGCGCGGCGACGAAGTCGATACGCGTTTTCACCAGCACCTGCTCGAAGTGGGCGAGGTGCGCGAGCATATCCTGGGCGACCATGAGGCCATTGTCGCGGCCGTGGTCAGCGGCAATGCCGACGCCGCCCGCAGTGCCATGGCAAAGCACCTGCAATTCGTCGCCGATGCGATGTTGCAGGCCTGGGAATAGAGGGCGCGATCAGCCAGAAATCACGGCCTTGAGCGCGGCCACGCGGTCGCGGCTGGTCTTGCGGCGCGTGGGGCTGACGAAGCCGAGGCGCTGGGCGGGGGCCGAGTCAGCGTCCGCCGGTTCGCCGCAGGCGCCATGCAGCGCCGCCAGTGGCGCTCGCGCCAGAATGGAGGGCGCTGTCTCAGCCGTGACCCCGGACCCCGCCATGATGGTGATGCGGCCATCGGCCAGTTGATGCGCCTCAGCAAGATCGGCAATGCCTTCGGGCGCGGTGCGGGCGCGACCGGAGGTCAGAATGGTATCGAAGCCCAGGGCCACCGCCTGTTCCACGGCCTCGGCGAGGTCGGGGACGAGATCGAAGGCGCGGTGCAGGGTTTTTCGCATTTCCCCCGCCTCATCGACCAGCCGCTCCAGCATGGCGATGTCGAGCCGTCCATCCGGGTGGCTGGCGCCCAGCACAACGCCTTCCAAGCCAGCCTGGCGCACGGCCTCGATATCGCCCAGCATGGCGTCGAGATCGCGCGGGCCGAAGACAAAATCGCCGGCACGGGGGCGGATCATGGCCCGCACCGGCACCGGGGATGCGGCGGCGAGGGCCATAAGACCGGGCATGGGGGTGAGCCCGCCCAGTTCCAGGACGGAACAGAGTTCGACCCTGTCGGCGCCGCCTTCGATGGCGGCAAAGAGGCCGTCGGCATCGTCCACGCAGATTTCCAGCAGTGTCATGCCATACCCTCCGAATAGGCCAGGCTCGCCGCCCCGATGAGGCCTGCATCGACGGTCAGTTGCGCCGGCACGAC
>CAMLKN010000195.1 GCA_946480655.1 uncultured Devosia sp.
TAGGTCAGCAGTCCGTCAAAGCCCTTCTTGAAGACTTTTACAGCCCTGTGGAACTCCTTTTCCGAAAAGAGGAAGGAAGGAAAGTCCGGCGCCTCTGCCGCGATCAGCGCGGAGGTGTTGGCGTAAACGGTCTTCGGCTCGTCGGTCATTGGACAACAGGCCTTTCGGGGCTGGAGAGTGGAGGAAACTCGCGGCGTTCAGTTCTTTCCGGTTCGTAAACGACGCGAAATTGAGCGCTGCATATAGGGCCGTGTGCCCCCTGGCGCAAACGTTTATTTGCCCGCCATTGCAACAATGCCGACGCGTCATTTTCATGACAGATTTCCGGCGTTGACCTCCGTCTGTCCACGGTGGGTGGTTCAGTTCAGATTTTGATTCCGAGGGATCGGTCATGTCTCTGCGAACGCTGATGTTTTCCTCCTTTGCTGTTGCCGTCCTGGCGCTCGGCGGAACCCTGGCGCTGGCGCCCTGGCACGGTGCCGTGCCGGCGCTGGCCCAGTCGGACCTTGCGCCGGTCGGCGAGAGAGAACGCGCGGTTCCGCGGAGCGATGCAGAGGTCAGGCTCAGTTTTGCGCCCATCGTGCAGGCGGTGTCGCCTTCGGTGGTCAATGTCTATGCCACGCGGATCGAGCAGCAGGCCGTTTCACCCTTCGCCAATGATCCGTTCTTTTCGCGTTTCTTCGGCGAACAGTATTTCCAGAGCCGACCGCGCGAATCCCGCTCGCTCGGCTCCGGCGTGATTGTCGACGCGGGTGGGGTTATCCTCACCAACCGGCACGTCATCGAAGGGGCGACCGACGTGCGCGTGGCGTTGAGTGATGGGCGCGAATTTGCCGTCGACATTGTGATCGAGGATGAGGACACAGACCTGGCCGTGCTGCGCGTTCGCGATCCGGGCGATGTCGAGTTTGCCGCTATTCGTTTCGCCGACAGTGACGACCTCCTGGTGGGCGATCTCGTTCTTGCCATCGGCAATCCCTTCGGTGTCGGCCAGACGGTCACCAGCGGCATTGTCTCGGCTCTGGCGCGCACCGGCGTCGAAGCCAGCGACTACGAGTTTTTCATCCAGACCGACGCCGCCATCAATCCGGGCAATTCCGGCGGGGCCTTGGTCGATATGGATGGGCGCTTGGTCGGCATCAACACGGCTATCTACTCGCAGACGGGTGGATCGGTGGGCATCGGTTTCGCCATTCCCGCCAACATGGCGCGGCTTGTGGCCGAGGCGGGTGTGACTGGTGGCGAGATCGTACGGCCCTGGTTCGGCGCCAAGATGCAGGCGGTCACGGCAGACATCGCCTCGAGCCTGGGCATGGTGGCTCCGCACGGCGCGATGATTACCGAGACGGCGCCCGGCGGTCCGGCGGAACGGGCCGGTTTCCGCTCGGGCGACGTCATCCTGTCGATCGATGGCCAACGGGTCGATGATCCCAGCGCCTTCAATTTCCGGCTCGCTACCCGCGCTGTGGGCGAAACGGCTCAGCTGGAGCGGCTGCGCGGTGGCGCAAGCGAAACCATTGTGTTTCCGGTGGAAGCCGCACCCGTCGCGGACGAGAGCGCCATTTCGAGCATTGCAGGCAATTCCCGCTTTGCCGGGGTCACAGTCAGGCAGCTCGATCCGGCCCTCAGCGAGGAGAAAGGGCTGCCCTATGACGCCGCGGGGGTCATCGTCACGGGCGTCGAGCCGGGTTCGCCTGCCGACGCGATGGGTCTTCAGGTGGACGACATCATCCTGGCGCTCAACGACATCGAGATCCGCGATGCGCAGACCTTCGACCAGATCGCCAGCCAGCGCGTCCGCACCTGGCAGATCATCCTGCAGCGCGACGGTCGCGTCAGCCGGGCGATCGTACCGGGCTAGTCTTCTATGGTGATGTCGGGCAGGTCGAGATTGGCCAGGGCCTCTATGGTGCTTGGCCGCGACTGCGCGAGGTCGGCCAAAAACCCATCGACGGCGTCGTCGTAGCTGCGGCGGCTGATGCCGAACATGGCAAGGCCGCCCTCGAGCGGGACGTAGCGGTAGGCGTTCCACTCGACGATCAGTACTCCGGTGCTTTCGTCGCTGAGCAGGAAATCGAGGATGATCTCGCCGGTGGCGTCGTTCTGGATGATGTCGAAGTTGACCATTGGATCGGTGGCCTGCCGCCCCCGGAGCCCGGCAATCATGTTGCCCGCCGCCCCCTCGGCGATGGCGCCGTCCAGCAGAACATCGACCATGAACATCTGCCCATAGGCTTCGACCACCTGGCCCTCGGGCAGGTATTCCTGCTTGAACAGGGCATCGGTGGGGTGGCTGGTCCAGACGAGATCGAAAGTCTCGCCCTCGAAGATGATGGGACCGGGCACGCCAATGGCGTCGTCCTGCGCCAATGCCGGCCCGAGGCCAAGTGCCAGAATGACGATAGTGCCCAGCAAGTTGCGGATCATTGGTTTGCCCCCGATACACCGCGCGCAATTGATGCTAGTGCTTTTCTAGCATGTGGCCGGGCTTTCGTCCGGGCTAATCCTCCTTCAACTGCGAAATCGAATTCTTCAGGCATGGCTGACCTTTTTTCCGCCGATCCCAGCGAAACCGACAAAGCCCGCCCTCTTGCCGATCAGTTGCGTCCGCGCTCCCTCGATGAGGTGATCGGCCAGACGCATCTTCTGGGCGAGGGCGGCACTTTGCGGCGGATGCTGGCTTCCGGCCGGCTGGGATCGCTCATCCTCTGGGGACCGCCCGGTACCGGGAAGACAACCGTGGCGCGGCTCCTGGCCGA
Organism: uncultured Devosia sp.; assembly: GCA_946480655.1. The sequence goes on from CAMLKN010000195.1 coordinate 2,760, forward strand.
CCAGATCGGCTACAAGTTCGAACAGATCTCCGCCATCTTCTCAGGCGTCGCCGATCTCAAGAAGGTCTTCGAGAAAGCCCGCTTCGAGCGCCTGTCGGGCCACCGCACATTGCTCTTCGTGGACGAAATCCACCGCTTCAATCGCGCGCAGCAGGATAGTTTCCTCCCGGTCATGGAGGACGGCACGGTGGTTCTGGTGGGAGCGACCACTGAAAACCCGTCCTTCGAGCTCAATGCCGCGCTTTTATCGCGCAGCCAGGTCCTGCGGTTCGAGTCTTTGGGAAGGGACGACCTTGGCAAGCTCCTCGAACGGGCGGAGACGCTGCTCGGCTCAGCCTTGCCATTGACCGAGGAGGCGCGAGAAACGCTTCTGGGTCTTGCTGACGGCGACGGCAGGGCGCTCTTGGGACTGGTCGAGGAGATTCTCGCGTCTTCCTCTCCCGAGGAGACAGTTGATGCTAACAGCCTGCTAACAATTGTGCAGCGCCGGGCGCCGATCTACGACAAGGCGCAGGACGGGCACTACAACCTGATTTCGGCCCTGCACAAGACCATTCGCGGCTCCGATCCGGATGCGGCGCTCTATTACTTCGCCCGCATGCTGGATGCCGGCGAGGATCCGCTGTTCCTGGCTAGACGCTTGATTCGTATGGCTTCCGAGGACATTGGCCTCGCCGATCCGCAGGCGCTGACGCTGGCCGTTGCCGCGCGCGACGCCTACCAGATGCTGGGCTCGCCCGAGGGCGAACTGTCGCTGGCGCAGGTCGTCGTCTACCTCGCGCTGGCACCCAAGTCGAATGCCGTCTACACCGCTTACAAGGCCGCCGTTTCTGTCGCAAAATCAACAGGTTCGCCCATGCCGCCGATGGTCATCCTCAATGCCCCGACCAAGCTTATGAAGGGGCAGGGCTATGGTGACGGCTACATCTACGACCACGATACGCCCGAAGCCTTCTCCGGCCAGGAATACTTTCCAGAGAAGATCGGCCGTCAGGATTTCTATCACCCGGTCGAGCGCGGATTCGAGCGCGACCTCAGGAAGCGCATGGATTATTTCGCCCGGCTGCGTGCCGCAAAGCGGGGAGAGACCGAATGAATGCCGTTCTGCTGGTCGGCGCGGGTGGTGCCCTGGGGGCCGTCGCGCGCTATGGCGTCTCGGTGGCGATCGGCCGACTGTGGTTTGCGACCTTTCCTCTCGCGACGCTGGTGATCAACATCATCGGATCGCTGGCCATGGGCGTGGTCATCGGCCTCCTCGCGCGGCACCTTCCCCCGTGGCAGAACGAGGCGCGGCTGTTCGTGGCGGTGGGCGTTCTGGGAGGTTTCACCACCTTTTCGTCCTTCTCGCTCGATACCATCTACCTCATTGAGCGCGGCGCACTGGCGCAGGCGGCGCTCTATGTGGGCTTGTCGGTTGTGGTTTGCGTCATTGGGTTATATCTCGGGCTCCTGATCACAAGAGGCGGCATGGCATGAGCGGCGTACAGCATCGGGAAGTCACGGCAGACGACGACGGCATGCGCCTCGATCGCTGGTTTGCGCGGCATTTCCCGCAGGTCGGTTTCGCGCGCCTGCAGAAGCTCATTCGCAATGGTGAAGTGCGCGTCGACAAGGCCAAGGCGCAGACCAGCACCCGCGTTTCGGAAGGGCAGGTCATCCGCATTCCGCCCGTGGATGATCCCGATACGGTGCGCCCGTTCAAGGTCAATCCGGAAGAAGTGCGCTTTCTCAAGGACCTGATCCTTTACGAGGACGATGACCTCTATGTGTTCAACAAGCCGCATGGCCTGGCCGTACAGGGGGGCAGCGGCACCGTGCGGCATATGGATGGGCTGCTGAAGAACCTGCCGAACAAGGCCGGCGAGGCGCCGCGGCTGGTGCACCGGCTGGATCGGGACACGTCCGGCTGCCTGGTGGTGGCAAAGACTGCGGCGGCCGCCAAGCATTTCGGCTCTGTCTTCCGGTCCCGTTCCGCGCGCAAGATCTATTGGGCCGTGGTGGCGGGCAATCCGACGCCGCGCCAGGGTGAGATTTCCTGCTTTCTCGCCAAACAACAGACGACAGACGGCGAGCAGATGGTGGTCGTGCGCAATGGTGCCCCCGGCGCCGTGCACTCGTCGAGCTACTATTCGACCACCGATACGGCCAGCCGGCGCTTTGCCTGGGTGACGCTGAAGCCGG
>CAMLKN010000196.1 GCA_946480655.1 uncultured Devosia sp.
GTCACCTTCAACTACGAGGCCATGAAGCTGGCCAATGACGACACGCAGATGCGTTCGGACTGGCTCTTCCCCATCTGCACCGGCTCGGAGCGCCTGAAGGGCGAGGACGACGGGAAACTCCATCCCACCCAGAAGCCCGAAGCGCTGCTGTTCCGCATTCTCAATGCCACGACCAAGCCCGGCGATATCGTGCTCGACCCGTTCTTCGGCACCGGCACGACCGGCGCCGTGGCGCGCAAGCTGGGGCGCCATTTCATCGGCATCGAGCGCGAAGCCAGCTACATTGCCGGCGCCCGGGAGCGCATCGCCACTATCCGGCCCGGCGTCTTCGAAGCGCTGCAGTCGGTCACGCCCAAGCGCAAGGAGGCCCGCATTCCCTTCGGCTCGCTGGTCGAACAGGGCCTTCTTGAAGTTGGTACGCAACTCTTCGACTTAACGAAACGTTACTCTGCCATGGTTCGTGCAGACGGCTCGCTCGTCTCGGGTCCACACCAGGGGTCGATCCACAAGGTCGGCGCGCTGGTTCAGGGGTCCGAGTCATGCAACGGGTGGACCTTCTGGCACCACGAACAGAATGGACGAATGGAGCCGATCGACACGCTGCGGGCCGACATTCGTCAAAAACTTGATTTGCTTTCTGCCTGATCCTGACCTCCAATCATCTTTCAGGCTCTAAAACTGGCCGCCGGACAACCGGCGGCCTTTTTGTTTTGGCATCAGCACCATAGTGAAACACGCCTGGCACTATCCAGGTTGATCGAAGGCGAATATTAACGGCCCTCACCGCACTATTGCGGGCGTTCGCGAAAGGGACGCAGCGGCATGAGTGTCAAGATCGGCCTCAACATCGTCATCGCATCGGTGCTCGGCTTCCTGGCTATCCTGTGCCTCGTGGCCCATTTCAGCCTCAAGCGCAATGCGGCCCTGGCCTGGCTGTCCGCCGCCCTCGCCGCCGCCAGCGCGCAGACCGTGATCATGACTCTGGCGCCCGGCACCCGCACGGAAATGCTGACGGCCCCGGTTCTTGTTGCCCTGTCCTTCGTCTTTGCCGGACAGTCCATCCATGCCTTGGGCGCACCTGGAAAGGGACGCTGGATCGCCGCCGGCCTGGCGCTGACGCTTGCTCTCCTTTCCTGGAACCTGGCCCTGCTGGACGCCCCCTACTTTTACGTCGCGCTGTCCCTCAATCTGGGCGGCACGATCGCCATGGCCGATGCCACACGGCAAATGCTGCGCCTCAGCAAGGGCCGGATCGGCGACTGGATACTGGTCATTTCAGTCGGCGCCATCGCGATATTGTCCGCCGCGCGGCTGGCCTCCATCCCCCTCATTCACGGCCCCGAAGCCACCTTTGTTTCCGTCAAGGAATCGGCAGTCGACCAGGTCCTGCTTAGCGTCTCGGGCATCTTCACGCCCTTCCTCATCATCCTGCTTCTCGCGCGCATCATTTCGGACACCGTCGCAGCCTATCAGCGCCAATCGGAACGGGATGCCCTGACGGGCCTTCTCAATCGCCGCGGCGTCGATGCCCTTGCCTCCCCCACCAGCAGGGATGGCGGCGCCGTGATCTTCTGCGACATCGACAATTTCAAGACGGTCAATGACCGTTTCGGCCATCAGGCCGGCGACGAAGTCATCAAGGCCTTTGCGCGCATCCTGGCCGGCGCGGGCTATCCCGCCGGTCGTATGGGCGGCGAGGAGTTCTCGGTGATCATGGAAGGCCGAACCTTGGCCGATGCCGTCGACCTGGCGGAAATGTTCCGCGCCCGCCTCCTGGCGACGAGCCACGCCGCTCCAGCGCAAGGCGCCGAGGTCAGCGCCAGCTTCGGTGTGGCGGAATATCCTTCGGGCGCCGCGCCGCACACTGCCTTCGCCACTGCTGACCGGGCGCTCTACCGCGCCAAGCGCGACGGGCGAAACCGCGTCACCCCCGAGCCCGATACCAACCCTGCCACCCGCCAGGTCGCCTGATCACCATGGCGAGCTTGCTGCTCACCTGAATCCCGCCTCGGCCAGAACCTTCCTGAACAAGCTCGGCAGCGCCTCGCCTTCGAGGCTTTCCGGCGGTGCCCACCAGCCTGCATCCAGCCTCTCCGGCTCAACGACCGCCGACCATACGTCCAGCTCGAGCCGGAAATGGGTGAAGACGTGGACCACCTGCCCGCGGCGGCGCCAGTCGCCCGCAACGGGGTAACGCACCTCTGCCAGCTCCGCTGTCCACTCCGAGGTCGGCACTTCGGTCATTCCGGCCAGCAGCCCCTTGGCGGGCCGGCTTCGCAGATAGACGTCGCCGGCCGCGTCCTGCATCACGAAGGCATGGCCCCGGCGCACCGGGCGCTCGGCCTTGGCGGGTTTGACAGGATAGCGGGTCGGTTCGCCCTCACGCCGCGCTTCGCAGTCGTCGTGCAGAGGGCAGACGAGACACGAAACAGCCCGCGGCGCGCAGATGGTGGCGCCCAGATCCATCATCGCCTGCGCAAAGTCCCCCGCCCGCTCCGGCACCGCGATCTGCAGCGCCCCACGCAGCTCCTCCTTGGCCTCGCGCACCGGCACGTCGAGCGCATAGTAGCGCGCCAGCACCCGGTCGAGATTGCCATCGAGCACGGCCACGCGCTCGTCGAAACAGATGGCGGCGATGGCGGCGCTGGTATAGGCACCGATGCCCGGCAGCGCCTGCAGTCCCGCCGCCGTATCGGGAAAGACACCGCCATAGTCGCGCACCACCGCCTGCGCACAGGCGTGAAGGTTTCGCGCGCGGGCGTAATAGCCGAGCCCCGCCCATTCGCGCAGCACGCTGTCCAGAGGCGCAGCGGCGAGGTCATGGACCGTCGGCCAAAGTGCCGTGAAACGCAGGAAATAGGCCTTCACCGCCGCAACCGTGGTCTGTTGCAGCATGACCTCGCTCAGCCACACCCGATAGGGATCGGGCCGCATGCCCGCCTTCCGGTCGTCCGGAGAAACCCGCCAGGGCAGATCGCGGGCATGGCGATCATACCAGGCGAGGACGGCTTGGGCATCGATGGGATGGGGATGGGTGAGCGGCATGGGCGAGGGATAGCGGTTTCCGGTTGAAGGCGGCAAGTCCTCTCGGCCCGCGACCGCCATCACCCCACCCTCATTCCCTCCCCATCGAGGGGAGGGAGGCGCAGGGTGTGGCGCCGGTGTTCATCGTCTCCCTCCCCCTTGTGGGGAGGGATCAAGGGTGGGGGTTCGCGTTGCCGCAGCGCCTTGCCACAAGTCCTGACCAGCGCTACTCCACCTCCATGGCCAAGGATGACCTGCCCGAACCGCAACGCCGCAACAAGACGCTCTCGGTCGCCGATGCCCTCAGCGGCGCGCTCGATCCGGTGCTGAAGAAGCGCGGCTTTGCCGGGCGGGACATCATCACCCACTGGCGCCAGATTGCCCCGAAACCCTTCGACGAGACCACCCTGCCCGACAAGCTGAGCTGGCCGCGCAGCGAACGCAGTGCCGAGGGGGCGACACTCTATCTGCGGTGTGCACCTGGTCAGGCGCTCTTCGCCCAGCACGAAGCCCCAGCGATAGCCGCGGCGGTCAACCGCTATTTCGGCTACGTCCTGGTCAATGATGTCCGTTTGTCGGCAGAGCCGTTCACTCCCGGTTCAGGCCAGAAAAGGCAAAACCCCATTCAACCGAGCCAGAGCGATATCGCGAAGGTCGGCAGAGCGACCGAAAAGGTCGAGGACGATGATCTGCGGGAAGCGTTGAAGACCTTGGGTCTCGCGCTCTCCGGCAGGTCCAGGCGCAAATAGGCAATGCAGTTCACCCCCAAGTGATGGACATGCCCACTTGCCGACACCATCCCCATGTGTAGTGTCGCGCAGCATAAAAAACAGGAGCCTTCGACGTGAAGTTCACCCGCCGCGAGACAATGATACTAGCCGCAGCCGCCTCGGCGGTGAGCCTCTCGGGCCTCTCCGGCGCCCAGGCTGCCGAAGGCGACATGGTCGACATGGCCAAGCTGATGGCGCCGGCCGGCGGCCTTGTCGACAAGGTCGAGGGCAATCCCGACGCTCCTGTCACCGTGATCGAATATGCGTCCCCCACCTGCCCGCACTGCGCCGCCTTCCACAACACGGTCTATGAGCCGTTCAAGGCCGCCTATATCGACACCGGCAAGGTCAAGTTCATCGTTCGTCCGTTCGCCCGCAACGCGCTGGATGCCGCCATTTTCCTGCTGGCCGAAGCGGCCGGTGAAGAAAACTACCACACGCTGATCGCCACCTATTTCAAGACCCAGAACGAGTGGGGCACGTCCGAGACACCGCGCGATGCGATCTTTGCCGTGGCCCAGCAGCTTGGTTTTACCGAGGAAAGCTTCTCCGCCGCCTTGACGAATCAGGACGTCTTCACCGCGATTGAAGCCCAGCGCGAACAGGCCCTCGACGAGTTCGGCCTGACGGGGACCCCGACCTTCTATGTCAACGGCAAGACACTTTCGGGCGGCAAGACACTCGAGCAGCTCGCTGCCGAGATCGACCCCCTCGTGCCTGCCGATTTCGTCGCTCCCGCCGCGTCAACCGAGCCTGCCGCCGATGCAATGGCTCCGGCAGCCGACGCAATGGCGCCTGCGACGGACGCCATGGCCCCGACCAACGAGATGGCGCCTGCGCAATAGGGGCGGCGAACGCGATCCACTCCTCCCCCTTGACGGGGGAGGTTGGGTGGGGGTGTGTCACGCACTGGTTATCCGAAATGGACGTCCAGTCCACCCCGACCCCCACCCCACCCCTCCCCGCAAGGGGGAGGGAGCCATGTCCGGGGTATGGCGCCGATGAAGTTCTCCCGCCTCAAGCTCCATGGCTTCAAGTCCTTCTGCGACGAAACCGTGCTGGTCATGGAGCCCGGTCTCACCGGCATTGTCGGGCCCAATGGCTGCGGCAAGTCCAATCTTGTCGAAGCCA
>CAMLKN010000197.1 GCA_946480655.1 uncultured Devosia sp.
AAGCCCAAGGATCCGCCCGGCATTCCGGAACAGCCGGACATGGCCCTGGCTTCGATGGGCATCTATGTGTTCGAGACGCGGTTCCTGATGGAGCAGCTCAAGCGCGACGCGGCCACCGAAGGCTCCAGCCGCGACTTCGGCAAGGACATCATCCCCTATATCGTCAAGAACGGCACCGCCTGGGCGCACCGCTTCAACCGCTCCTGCGTCCGTTCGAGCAATGAGAAGGTTTCCTACTGGCGCGACGTGGGGACGGTCGATGCCTATTGGAAGGCCAATATCGACCTCACGGACATTACCCCTCAGCTCGATCTCTATGACCGCGACTGGCCGATCTGGACCTATGCCGAGATCACCCCGCCGGCCAAGTTCGTGCACGATTTCGACGGGCGCCGCGGGACGGCGGTCAATTCGCTGGTCTCGGGCGACTGCATCATCTCGGGCGGCCACCTGCAGCGCACGCTGCTTTCGACCGGCTCCAGGGTGCATTCCTACTCCATGCTGGAAGACGCGGTGGTGCTGCCCTATTGCGATATCGGACGCAATGCGCGCCTCAAGAAGGTGGTCATCGACCGCGGCGTCAGCATTCCCGAAGGCCTTGTGGTCGGCGAGGACCCCGAATTCGACGCCAAGTGGTTCCGGCGTACCGATGAGGGCGTGACGCTTGTCACCCAATCCATGGTCAACAAGTATCTGGCGGATCGATGATCGAAGTTCTTTCGGTCGCATCCGAGGTCTACCCGCTGATCAAGACGGGGGGCCTGGCCGACGTGGCCGGCGCCCTGCCGGGTGCGCTGGTCGAATCGGGGGTGACCATGCGCACGCTGGTGCCTGGCTATCCGGCCGTCACCAGCAAGATGACGGGTGGACGTGAAGTCGCAGGTTTTTCGGACCTCTTCGGCGTCACCGGACGGCTGATTGCCGGGCGGGTGGAGGGGTTAGACCTCATCGTGCTCGACGCCCCGGCGCTCTATGACCGCCCGGGCAATCCCTATATGGGGCCGGAGGGCTGGGACTGGCCTGACAACTGGAAGCGCTATGCGGCGCTGAGCTGGGTCGCGTCGGAACTGGGGCTTGGCTTGGTGGATGGCTATCGTCCGCAGGTGATCCATGCGCATGACTGGCAGGCCGGGCTCGTGCCCGCCTATGTCAAGTATGGCCCGTCCTCGTCGCTCAAGACCGTCATGACGGTCCACAACATGGCCTTCCAGGGCACGTTCGGGGCCGAGATTTTCCCGCAATTGCGGCTGCCGGCGCATGCCTTCTCCATGGAGGGCGTCGAATATTACGGCGGCGTCGGCTATCTCAAGGCGGGCGTGGAATGCGCCGACGTGGTGACGACGGTATCGCCCACCTACGCTTCGGAGATCCGCACCCCGGCCTTCGGCATGGGGCTGGAAGGCCTGCTGAACAACCGTTCGGAGACTGTGTTCGGGGTCCTGAACGGCATCGACATGGATGCCTGGAACCCGGCGACGGACACGGCCCTGGCGCAGACCTATACGGCCACGACCATGCAGGGGCGCCTTGCCAACAAGCGGGCCGTGCAGGAGGCCTTTGGTCTCGACCCAAGCGATGGCCCGCTGTTCTCGGTGGTCAGCCGCCTGACCTGGCAGAAGGGCATCGACCTGCTGGCTGCCAATATCGGCATGCTGGTGGCGGCGGGCGGGCAACTGGCCGTGCTCGGTTCGGGCGATGCGGAGCTGGAGAATGCCGTGCGCGGCGCTGCGATGGCGCATCCGGGCAAGGTCGGGCTCGTGACCGGCTATAACGAAAAGCTGAGCCATCTGGTGCAGGGCGGGGCCGACGTGATGGTCGTGCCATCGCGCTTCGAACCCTGCGGGCTGACCCAGCTCTATGCGCTGCGCTATGGCTGCGTGCCGCTGGTGAGCCGCGTCGGCGGCCTCAACGACACGGTGATCGACGCCAACGTGGCGGCCCTGCAGGCCGAGGTGGCGACCGGCGTGCAGTTCGCGCCGCCGACTGAAGCAGCCCTGGCCGATGCCATAAGACGAACGCTGGCGCTCTATGCCGATGACAAATCATGGAAAAAAATGCAGCGGCGGGGAATGAAGTCGGATGTGAGCTGGGAAGCCAGCGCCGCCCGCTATGCCCAGCTCTATGCCTCACTGATCGGATATGGAAAAGATGACAGTGCTCGTGAATAAGACCACGCCCTATGCCGACCAGAAGCCCGGTACGTCAGGCCTCAGGAAGCGCGTAACGGTCTATCAGCAGCCCAACTATGTCGAGAACTACATCCAGGCGATCTTCGACAGCCTCGAGGGCTTTGCCGGAAGGACGCTGGTGATCGGCGGGGACGGGCGCTTCTACAATGACGTCGCCATCCAGAAGGCCATCCGCATCGCGGCGGCCAACGGCTTCGGCAAGGTGCTGGTGGGCCAGGGCGGCATCCTCTCGACGCCGGCGGCGAGCCATGTCATCCGCCACTACAAGGCCTTCGGAGGGCTCGTGCTTTCGGCCAGCCACAATCCGGGCGGGCCGGAGGGCGATTTCGGCATCAAGTACAATATCGGCAATGGCGGACCGGCGCCGGAGAAGATCACCGATGCGGTGTTCGCCCGGACAAAGGTGATCGACAGCTACAAGACGCTGGAAACGCCCGATGTCGACCTCAACACGATCGGTACGCAGATGGTCGGCGGGATGACGGTCGAGGTCATCGATCCGGTCAAGGACTATGCGGCGCTGATGCAGACGCTGTTCGACTTCGACGCCATCCGCGCCCTGTTCGCGGGCGGCTTCCGCATGACCTTCGATGCGATGAGCGCCGTCACCGGACCCTACGCCCATGCCATTCTCGAAGGCATGCTGGGGGCGCCCAAGGGCACGGTGATCAATGGCGAGCCCTCGCCCTCGTTCAATGACGGACACCCGGACCCGAACCTGGTCTATTGCAAGGAGATGCATGACCTGCTGATGACGCCGGAAGGACCGGACTTCGGCGCCGCTTCGGATGGCGACGGGGACCGGAACCTGATCATCGGCAAGAACCGGTTCGTAACGCCCTCGGATTCGCTGGCGCTGCTGGCGGCCAATGCGCATCTGGCGCCGGGCTACAAGCAGGGCATTGCGGGCATTGCCCGCTCCATGCCGACCAGCGCGGCGGCTGACCGGGTGGCCGAGAAGCTCGGCATCGAAATGCACGAGACGCCCACCGGCTGGAAATTCTTCGGCAACCTGCTCGACGCGGGCCGCGTCACCATCTGCGGCGAGGAAAGCGCCGGCACGGGCTCGAACCATGTGCGCGAGAAGGACGGACTCTGGGCGGTGCTGCTCTGGCTCAATATCCTCGCCGTGCGCAAGCAGGGTGTCGACGAGATCGTGCGCGAGCACTGGCGGACCTATGGCCGCAACTACTATACACGGCACGACTATGAAGAGGTCGATGCGGCCATTGCCGGCAAGCTGGTGGAGGATCTGCGGGCGCAGTTGCCGAGCCTGCCGGGCAAGGTCTTGGCCGATGACATGCAGGTCGCCTATGCCGACGACTTCACCTATCACGACCCGGTCGATGGTTCGACCAGCGCCAAGCAGGGCATTCGCATAGGATTCACCGACGGCTCGCGCATTGTGCTCAGGCTCTCCGGAACCGGGACCGTGGGCGCCACGTTGCGGCTCTACCTTGAACGGTATGAGGCCGCCGATGGACGACATGATCTCGATACCCAGCTTGCCCTCGAGCCCCTTATCGGGATCGCCGACACACTGGCCCAAATCAAATCCAGAACCGGGCGGGACGCGCCCAGCGTCATTACCTAGACTGGCCTTATCGATGAAACCAGAACTGGTGCCCCATGCCGGGCGCACGGACCAACTCGGCGCTGTCGCCAGCGCCGAGGGGGTCAACTTTGCGGTCTATTCGGAAAGCGCCAGCGCCATCTGGGTCTGCCTGTTCGACGAAACCGACCAGGAAATCGGGCGCTTCGAGCTCGACGTGCATGAAGACAATATCCATGCCGGGCTGATCGCCAATGTCGGGCCGGGCGCGCGCTACGGCCTTCGCGCCGACGGGCCGTATGATCCGGACCAGGGGTATTTCTTCGACCCCAACAAGCTGCTGGTCGACCCTTACGCGCGGCACCTCGACCGGGTCTTCGTGCGCTCGCCCCGATTGCGGCTGGGACGCGAGGAAGCGGTGGATACGGCACCGCTGGTGCCCAAGGCCATCGTGCCGGGTGGTGGCAATGAGATTGCCCATCCGCGCAAGAAGGCGCCAAGCCTCTACTACGAGCTCAATGTGCGTGGCTTCACCATGCGCCATCCGAGCGTTCAGGGCCCGCTGCGCGGCAGCGTCGCGGCGCTGACCACGCGCCGGGTGATCAACCATTTCAAGCATCTGGGCGTCGACACGGTGCAATTGATGCCGACGGCGGCCTGGATCGACGAGGGCCATCTGCCGGCGCTGGGGCTGACCAATGCCTGGGGCTATAATCCGGTCGCCTATTTCGCGGTCGATCCGCGGCTGGCGCCGCGCGGGCCGCAGGAACTGCGGGTGATGACCGACGCCTATCGCAAGGCGGGCATCTCGGTAATCCTCGACGTGGTCTATAACCATACCGGCGAAGGCGACAGCCAGGGGCCGATCCTCTCGATGATGGGGCTCGATCCGCAGACCTATTATCGCTTTGTCGAAGTGGACGGGAAGAAGTACCTCGTCAACGATACCGGCACGGGCAATACGCTGCGCTGCGATCACCCTGCGGTGCAGCGGCTGGTGATCGAGAGCCTGCGCTATTATGTCGAGGAACTGGGCGTCTCCGGTTTCCGCTTCGACCTCGCGACGATCCTCGGGCGCAAGCCGGGCTTCGATCCCAATGCCGAGATGCTGCAGAAGATCAAGGCCGACCCGGTTCTGAGCAAGGCCATCCTGGTCGCCGAGCC
>CAMLKN010000198.1 GCA_946480655.1 uncultured Devosia sp.
TTGCGGCGATGTCACTCAGGCTCAGCTTGCCACCGAGAATGTCCTTGCCGAGACCAGTATTCCAGCCGGCATAGCGATCATCGAGCAGCTTGTCGAATTCGCCGTCCTCGATCAGCGCAGCGGCGGCCTTGAGGCCACGGGCCAGCGTGTCGAGACCCAGGATGTGGCCATAGAGCAGGTCAGCCGGATCGAGCGACTGGCGGCGCACCTTGGCGTCGAAGTTGAAGCCGCCCTTGCCGAGGCCGCCCTGCTTGAGGATGTAGTAGAAGGCCAGCGCCATTTCGGCCGGGCTATTGGGGAAGTGGTCGGTATCCCAGCCGGACTGCAGGTCGTTGCGGTTGGCGTCGACCGAACCGAGCATGCCCAGCGACGAGGCGACGGCCAGTTCGTGCTCGAAGGAATGGCCGGCGAGGAAGGCGTGGCCCACCTCGATATTGCACTTCACGTGCTTTTCGAGGCCATAGCGCTGCAGGAAGCCATAGACCGTGGCGACGTCGAAGTCATACTGGTGCTTGCTCGGCTCCTGCGGCTTGGGCTCGATCAGGATCTGGCCCTTGAAGCCGATCTTCTCGGCATGCTCGATGACCAGGCTGAGGAACTTGGCCATCTGGTCGGCCTCCTGGCCGACCTTGGTGTTGAGCAGGGTTTCATAGCCTTCGCGGCCGCCCCAGAGCACATAGTTCTCGCCGCCCAGTTCGTGGGTCAGCTCCAGCACGTTCTGCACCTGGCCGGCGGCATAGGCGAAGACTTCCGGATCGGGATTGGTGGCGGCGCCGGCCATGTAGCGGCGGTTGGAGAAGAGATTGGCCGTGCCCCAGAGCAGTTTCTTGCCGGTCTCGCTCATCTTCCTGGCAAAGATGTCGCCGATCTCGCGGACGTTTCTGTTGCTCTCAGCCAGCGTCGCGCCTTCCGGGGCGATATCGACGTCGTGGAAGCAATAGAAGGGCACATCGATCAGGTCGAAGAACTCGAAGGCCACTTCCGCCTTGAGCTTGGCGCCTTCCATGCCCTTGTCATACCAGGGACGGTCGAAGGTGCGGCCACCGAACGGGTCACCGCCTTCGGCCGCAAAAGTGTGCCAATAGGCAATGGCGGGGCGGACATGGTCTTCCATGCGCTTGCCCGCGACGATCTCGTCCTTGTTGTAGTGGCGGAAGGCCAGCGGATTCTTGCTGGAAGTGCCTTCATACTTGACCTTGCTCAGGCCCTTGAAAAAATCGGTCACGAACGTGCCTCCTCGATGGCGGGGTAAAGGGCGCGATAGCGCGCATATTGATCGGAATAGGCGGCCGACAGTTTTTCGTCGGGCGCGATTGTTGTCTTGACTGGCGGCATGGTCATCACTTCGGCCGGGTTGGCGCCGGTGGCGGCGCAGAGGCCGAGCCGGGCCGCGCCCAGCGCGCCGCCAAAATCGCCGTCCTCAGGCAGGGCGATTTCCATGTCGAGATTGGTGGCCAGCATCCTGAGCCACAGGGCCGACTTGCTGCCGCCGCCCACCGCCAGGAGGCGGTTGATGGACGTGCCGGCATCGGCCAGCACGCGCTGGCAGTCGCGCATGGCAAAGGTCACGCCTTCCATGACGGCCTGGGCCAGCTGCGCCGAATCGGTGGATTGGCTGAGACCCACGAAGGCGCCGCGGGCCCCGGCATTGTTGTGCGGGGTGCGCTCGCCCGAGAGATAGGGCAGGAAGATCGCTTCGCCCGGCCCCTTGAACTGGGCTTCGGCCTCGCCCGAAAGCTCGGCCTGCTTCTTGCCAGAAATGCGCGAGAGCCAGTTGAGCGAATCGGTGGCCGAGAGGATGACGCCCATCTGGTGCCAGGTATCGGGAATGGCGTGGCAGAAGGCGTGCACCGCCCCTTCGGTATTGGGGCTGAACTTTTCGTTCGAAACGAAAAGCACGCCAGAGGTGCCGAGCGAGACAAAGCCCTCACCCGGCCGGATGGCGCCGATACCGCAGGCGGAAGCGGCATTGTCGCCGGCGCCACCGGCGACGACGACAGTACCCGACATGCCCCAGCGGGACATGAGATCAGGCTTCAATTGGGCCGACACGGCCGACCCTTCGACAAGGCGCGGCATGTGATCGCGGGTGAGGCCGGTGACACCGAGCAGGGCATCGGACCAGTCGCGCTTCTGCACATCGAGCCAGAGCGTACCGGCCGCATCGGACATGTCCTCGACATGCTCGCCGGTCAGCAGGAGACGGACATAAGCCTTGGGGAGCAGCACCTTGCGGATGCGGGCATAGACATCGGGTTCGTGCTTGCGGACCCAGGCGATCTTGGGTGCGGTAAAGCCCGGCATGGCGATATTGCCGGCAATGCCGCGCAGAGCGGGAAGAGCGGCTTCCATTTCGGTGCATTCAGCCGCCGAGCGGCCGTCATTCCAGAGAATGCAGGGGCGCAGCACGTCGTCATTCTCGCCCAGGAGCGTGGCGCCATGCATGTGGCCGGACAGGCCGATGCCCTTGACCGCAGCCAGCTCGGCCGCATGGTTCTGCTTGAGCCTGTCTACGGCGTTGAGCGTGGCGGTCCACCAGTCGGCGGGGTTCTGCTCGGACCAGCCCGGTTGCGGACGCACCGGCTCCACGGCCGGGGCCGAGGCTTCGCCAATCGGCTTGCCGGCCTCGTCGATCAGCAGCGCCTTGACGCCGGACGTGCCGATATCAATGCCAAGAAAGGTCATGAGGCACGTACCTCATGCGCAGGAAACCAAATCATCCGAACGTCCTCCCAGCCCTTCGGGGCCACGCCGATTTCAGGATTGGCGTGTTTCTTACCTGAGATTGTCGCGCAGGAAAATCCCAATTTCAATGGGACCGGTCTCCGGCATGCGCGTCGCGTCGAGCGCCAGGGCGCGTGCGGCGGCGATGGCCTCGCGGATTTCGCCATCCGGATTCTGGTCGAGGACCACGTCGATGGCACCGCTTCTGAGGCCGGCCCGTGTGGGCGCCGTCAGTTCGTGGGCTATGACCCGCAACGTGCCGCGGCGGCCGGAAGCCTCGATCGCCGAGACCAGGCCCGAATTGCCGGCGCCCAGATTGTAGAGGCCGGCGAGATTGGCATGATCGGCCAGGAGCCGCGAAACGATTTCGGCGGTTTCGGTGCCCTCGTCATGGCCCTCTACCGGGCCGATAACGGCAATGCCGGGGAATTCCGCCGCCAGGGCCGACCGGAAGCCCTCGAGTCGCTCGGCGTGGTCGCGCAGGTGCAGCGAACCGGCCACGACCGCAACCTTGCCGCCCTGGGGCAGGAAACGGCCCATGAGCGAAGCCGCGGTGCGTCCGGCGGCGACATTGTCGATACCGATGAAGTTGCGCCGCGCCGATTGCGGCAGGTCGGACACCAGCGTCATGACGGCAATGCCGCGGCGATGGGCCGCCTCGATGGCCGCGTGCACCTGCGGCTCGTCCCCGGAGACCACAACGGCACAGTCGCATTGGCGCGGATCGAGGGCGTCCAGCCCGGAGGCCAGCGCATCGGCATCGAGCGCGCGGACCCGGCGCATATCCAGATGCATGCGATCGGCCAGCGCCAGCGGCGAGCGGCGGCGCACCGCTTCGGCGAGGCTGTCCATGAACTCGTTGGAGCCGTCGGGAATGAAGAAGATCACCGAAAGATCGCGCGAGCGCGCCATCAGCGAGGCGTTGAGATCGCGCGAGAAGCCCAGGCTGGCAATGGCCTGTTCCACCTTTTCGGCAGTGACGGCCCGAACGCCGGGGCGGCCGTTGAGGACGCGATCCACGGTTGCCAGCGACACGCCCGCCGCCCGCGCCACGTCGTGGACGGTTGCCCGGCGCCTGATCGTTTCTTCGGTCAAGTTCATCGTTCCAAGGCCATTTTCCCTGCCCTGCACGATTGGGGCGGCGGGGCCAAAGGTCAAGTGCGGCGTTGCGGTACGTACCCAAATAGCGCTAATGCTCCGCCCGCAACAGGGATGGGGACGATCATGGCAATCGCGGTTTCGACCTTCGGCGAATTTCGGGGGCAGCGGGTGGACCAGTTCCGCCTCGTCAGCGACAGCGGCGTTACGGTCGATATCATCGGCTATGGCGTGGCGGTGCGCGACTGGCGGGTGCCGGTGGCCGGCGGCGAGCGCTCGGTGGTGCTCGGCTTTGACAATTTCGATGCCTATCCGGCCCACAGCCCGCATTTCGGCTCGCTGGCCGGGCGCGTCGCCAACCGCATTTCCAATGCCAGCTTCACCCTTGACGGCGTGACCTACAAGCTGCCGCCCAATGCCGGCGACCTGCAATTGCATGGTGGCGAGGAGGGTCTCGGCCGCCAGGTCTGGCAGGGCCAGGCCGACAGCGCCAACAATGCGGTGCGCTTCACCCATTTCTCGCCCGATGGCGCCATGGGCTTTCCCGGCAATGTCAATTTTGCCGCCACTTATACGCTCAAGGGCAATCGCCTCAGGCTCGAACTCACCGCCACGACCGACCGGGCGACCCCGATCAGCCTCGTCCAGCACCAGTATTTCAATCTCGGCACCAGTGACACGGTGCTCGACCACACCTACCAGGTCAATTCATCGGCCTATACCGAGCTCGGCAGCAACCTGGCCCCCACCGGCGCCATCCTGCCCTCGAAGGGCACGATCTATGACCTCCGCCAGCCGCGCACCATGCGCGACGCCACCGGCGCCCCGGTCGACTACGATATCGGCATGGTCCTCGATACCGGCCGCAAGACCGCCGACCCGATCGCCACCGTCCTCTCGCCCGCGCGCGACCTGACCCTAAAACTCTGGAGCGACCGCCCGGGCGTTCAGGTCTATAATGGCGTCTGGACCGACGTTCCGGTGCCGGGTCTTAATGGCAAAACCTATGGCAAGCATTCCGGCTTCTGCCTCGAAGACCAAAGTCCCGCTGACGCGGTCAACAATCCGCATTTCCCCAA
>CAMLKN010000199.1 GCA_946480655.1 uncultured Devosia sp.
AGTTCCAGCGGCTTTGCGCCCTCGGCAAAAGAGACGGCGCTCTCATGGGTGAAGGCGCCTGGTCCCATGGTGACTGGCACGCTCACCTGGCCCAGCGGCAGGCGGAGGCTGACCGCCCCGGTCACCAGATCGAGCGTTGCCTCGGCGCCGCAGACTGCGTCGGTCATGGCTGCGTTAGACTGGGGCAGGTCGATCTGCCCCTTCCGGGTGAAGTTGTAGGCAACGGCCGGATTGGGCGGCGGGATAACAACGCCTTCGAGCAAGTCAGAGACGGCAACCGTCCCGGTGGCGCACGTGCCGGCCCGGTCTCCCGAAAAATTGCGATAACGGCCGGGCTGCATGCCTGTCATCGCCTCAAAGGGGTTGGCGCCGCCCTGCCCGCTCTGGGCGAACTGCATCATGACCCCAGCCAGGCAGACCTGGTTATCGCCGCAATCTGCGAGCCTCGACTCAAGGTCGAGCATTTCAGGCGGCACGGCGCCTTCGCGCGGCCCGCCCACGATGGGCACGCCATCCATGCCGACATCGACCAGGGAATAGACAAGATCGAGCTCGCGGTGGGCGGTGATGGCGAACCATTCGACGCCATTGGGCAGGTTCTTGCGGTCACTGCCGTCCAGCGTGACCTGCACATGCAGCCTCACCCTGTCATTGCCGGCGAAATGATCCGTCTGGGCCTGTACCCCAGCCAACATGGCAATCAACAGACCCAGTGCAATAGCAAGATGCCGCATCAACCTCTCCCGTATCGATCCGGCTGATTTAGCGGCCCCGGAACGGGAGGTCTTGCAACTCGCGCTATGCGCAAGAGGCAATGATTGTGCGCGGCGAGCTAAGGCAGGGCCGGATCGGCGAGATATTCGGCCAGGCTCCAGGTCCCTTCCGCGTCGCCCATGGGCAGGAGAATATCATCGACCTTCCAACCGGCGTCGCCCTCGTCGACGAGGTGAAAGGTGATCTCGTGCCAGGGCGCGCCCTCGATGGCGATATCCACCGCAATGACCGATCGGTCACCCTTGGTCTTGGCCTCGCCGATGGAAAAGTCCATGCCGCCCGAATCCTGGCCGTTGATGAAGGGCGAGAAATCGAGCGCCCCCATCTCGTCCCCGGTGGCATAGAATTTCTCGTTGGCCTCATTGAGCAACGAGGTCAGGCGGGAGGAGAAAGCCTCCTGCTCGTCAAAGGCGGCATCGAAATCAAAGTTCTCCCAGTCCTCGGAGGCTTCGATCTGGTCATAGACAGCCTGCAGCAGCGCTTCGGGGCTGTCGAAGACGGGAATGGGCGCCGACCACGCGGGCGTGGCCAGCAGCAGGGCAAGCAGGGCGAGGACGATGCGCATCAATTAAACCAAGCGATGAAGTCGGGCCAGCTGTCGCCGAAGACCTGGTTGCCGGCGGCAAAGCTCTCCCGGTCGGCAACCGGGCCATCGCCGAGATAGGGCAAGGCGCCATGACCGGTCAGCAGCATGACAAGATCGGTCTCCGTGGCAGTGTCGAAGAAGAGTTTCAGGTTGAACCCCTGCCGGAAACGCCAATGCGGGATCAGGAGTTCGCCAGCCAGGATCTGGTCCACCGTGTCCAACGTGTCCATCCAGGCGGCAACGACCTCGTCGGTCACCTCCCGGTCGGGCACCAGCGATGTCTGCGCCGGCGACGGAACCAGTTCCCGATTGTCATCGGTTTCGGCTAGGATTTCCTCCCAGCTCAACCGCGAAAGCGCCGTGACTTTCTGCATGCGGGCAAGCACACCCTTGAAGCGGTCGCCATCCACTATCGGGAAGTCCGACGTGTGAATGCCGGCGACAATGTCGGCAATAAAGGTGTCGGTATCCGGGTCCATCATCAGCGTCCCGCCACGTGAATAGTCTTGCATCGGCAGGCCGGCCTCCGGGAACAGGCGATGCCCAATGGCGGCAAACAACTCGGAAAAGTCATGCGCCAGCAGCAGGTCGACCGGCGTGGCCGCCACTTGCGTGTAGCCGGCAAACCAATAGGCGTCGGCCGGGTCGAAGCCGATGGTCCCGTCTGCGGCCGCAGTCTTTCCGCCCTTGGTCTTGCCCTGCGGTATGGCGGCGTTGGCAGAAATCAGGCTGCCCAGGGTTTCTCCCTCGGCCGCCTCGCCGTCGCCATCCAGATCGAGGCGCACGCGCAGCACGTCGATAGCGACAACGAAGTCACCGCCGATGGCGGCGGTTTCGAAGTTCTTGTGTGCCGTGTCGAGCGTGGTGACAAAGGTCTCCAGGATGGCCCGCAATTGGTCGTAGTCCAGCGGCTCCGGATTTGGATTGGCCGGCGATGATTCCATCCCGCCATCCATACCGAACAGCAGGGCCGCGGCCGGAGCGTTGGGCATCGCCGCGCCATGCCGGTAGAAGCCTTGCGACAGCCCCTCGACAGCGCCGATCAGGTCGATCACGCCAAGGCCGAAGCAGGCATCCATATGCATCTGGGCGCATTGCTCGTCATAAAGGGCGCGATTTTCGCCGGCGGTGCCCGCATAGAGCAGGTCGGGCAGCTGGTCACCGGCAGGGCTGGCCAAGGCAAAGCTCGGCACGAAAATCGCGGCCAAGGCCGCGCCAAAAAGACTGCGCATTGCATTCTCCCAAATGTGCCGAGCTCCACGCAGTTGCACCACCCGGCCCAGCAAGCCACCCCGGCGGGGGTGAGCCTACTATATTGGATTTCGCCCCGCTACTTGCCGACGCGCGCGAACCATTCGTCCTCGCTGATGACCTCGACACCCAGGTCCTGTGCCGTCTTGAGCTTGGAGCCGGCCCCCGGCCCCGCCACCAGAATGTCGGTTTTGGCCGAAACCGAACCGGCAACTTTGGCGCCCAGACGTTCAGCCATGGCCTTGGCCTCCGAGCGGGACATTTTCTCAAGCGTGCCGGTGAACACCACGGTCTTGCCGGCCACCTGGCTGTCGGCGGAGATGGTGACGACATAGTCTTTTGGACGGACCTCGGTGAGCAGATCGTCCAGTGCAGCGACATTGCGAGGGTTGTCAAAGAAATCCCGCAGCGCCTCCCAGACCGTGTCACCCAGCCCGTTTACCGAAGGGAAGACATCGTGCAGGCCGCCACCGGCTTTGGCTGCCTCCAGCCCGCTGGCCCTGAGTTCGCCGATGCTGGAAAAGGTGCGCGCCAGCACAGCCGCCGTGGTCTCGCCGATATGGCGGATGCCGAGAGCGAAGATAAAGCGGTCGAGTTCCGGCTCCCGCCTTGCGTCGATGGCAGCGAAGAGCTTGTCGAGACCCTCATAGTTCCGGTCTTCCACCGAGCGCACGTTCTTGCGCGTCTTGCCGGTTGCTGCCTCGCGGGCGCGGGCCTGTTCCTCGCGCCGTTCGGCCAGCGCCTGCTGAACGTCCGGGCGGCGGTCCTTGAGCTTGAAGATATCGGCAGGGGTCTTCACCAGACCCTTGGCGAAGAAGAGCTCGATATTTTCAGCGCCGAGCCCTTCGATATCGAGGGCGCCACGCGACACGAAGTGTTTGAGGCTCTCCACCGCCTGGGCCGGACAGATCAGCTCGCCCGTGCAGCGGCGGCGCGAATCCTCCTTGCCGGTCTTCTCGTTGATCTCGCGCGTGGCCGGAGATCCGCAGACGGGGCAAGTATGCGGCATGACATAGGGCTGGGCGTCGGCCGGACGTTTCTCGATCAGCACATCGACGATCTGCGGAATGACGTCGCCGGCACGCTGGATGGTCACGGTGTCGCCGATGCGGATATCCTTGCCCTCGCGGATCGGCATACCGTTGCTGTCGCGCCCGGCGATATAGTCCTCGTTGTGAAGAGTCACATTGACTACGGTGACGCCACCGACGCTGACCGGGTCGAGGCGCGCCACGGGCGCCAGGGTGCCGGTGCGTCCCACCTGGATTTCAATGTCGCGGACCCTTGTCGTGGCCTGCTCGGCGGGGAACTTGTGGGCCACGGCCCAACGCGGTTCGCCGGTGACGAAACCCCAGCGGCGCTGCAATTCGAGCTGGTCGACCTTGTAGACCACGCCGTCGATATCGTAGCCGAGCGAAGAGCGCTGCTCCTCGATCCGGTGATAGTGGGCGATCAGCTCCTCGACCGACTTGGCGCGCTCCATCAGCGGGCTGATCTTGAAACCCCATTCGGCAAATTTCTGCACGGATTCGAACTGGGTCGGCGCCGGATCGGCGGTGGTATAGCCCCAGGCATAGGCGAAGAACTTGAGGTTGCGGCTGGCGGTGACCGACGGGTCCTTCTGGCGCAACGAACCGGCGGCAGTATTGCGCGGATTGACATAGTCCTGTCCGCCAATGGCGGCCGAACGCTCCTTCAGCGCCTGGAACTCCGCATAGGTCATATAGACCTCGCCGCGGATTTCGATGACCTCCGGCCAGCCCGACCCCGTCAACTGCTGCGGGATATCGGCAATGGTCCTGAGATTGGCGGTGATATCCTCGCCGACCGTGCCATCGCCGCGCGTGGCGCCCTGCACGAAAACTCCATCCTCGTAACGCAACGAGGCGGAAAGACCATCGATCTTGGGCTCGGCGGTGAAGGCCAGTTCCAGGCCCTCATCCTTCTGGAAGAAGCGCCGGCCGCGCTCGATGAAATCGGCAACGTCCTCATCGGTATAGGCCTTGGCGAGGCTGAGCATCGGCACGGCATGGCGCACCTTGGAAAAGCCTTCCGCAGGCGCCGCACCCACCCGGCCCGTGGGCGTGTCCTCCCTGACCAGCTCGGGGAATGCGCTTTCTATCGCATCATTGCGGCGCTTGAGCGCGTCATACTCGGCGTCGGTGATCTCGGGGCGATCCTGCTGATGGTAGGCAATGTCCGCAGCGGCAATGGCGGCGGCGAGCCGTTCCAGCTCGGCACGGGCCTCGTCTTCACTGAGATCGACAACGTCTTTG
>CAMLKN010000200.1 GCA_946480655.1 uncultured Devosia sp.
GCAGGGAGATGCGCGACTGGTCGGACGGGTCCGACTTGCTCATCTTCTTGGTGCCATCGCGCAGGGACATGATGCGGGTGGCGGGCCCGGCGATCAGCGGCTCGGTGATGGGGAAGAACTGGCCATCCTCGGTGGCGACGCCCTGGGCGGCAATCGATGCGGCATAGTCATTGTTGAACTTGGCGGCGATGTCGCGCGTCAGTTCCAGGTGCTGCTTCTGGTCATCGCCCACCGGCACGTGGGTGGCCTTGTAGAGCAGGATGTCGGCGGCCATCAGCGAGGGATAGGCGAACAGGCCCAGCGACACGTTTTCGCTGTTCTTGCCAGCCTTGTCCTTGAACTGGGTCATGCGGCTCATCCAGCCCATGCGCGCCACGCAGTTGAACACCCAGGCCAGCTCGGCATGCTGGACCACCTGGGACTGGTTGAAGATGATGGAGCGCTTGGGGTCGATACCGGCGGCAATGAAGGCGGCAGCGACTTCGCGGGTGGCGCGCCGCAGGGCATCGGGCTCCTGCCAGACCGTGATGGCATGCATGTCGACCACGCAATAGATGGTCTCATGCGTATCCTGGAGCGGCACGAAGCGGCGGATGGCGCCGAGGTAATTGCCCAGATGCAGGTCGCCCGAAGGCTGGATGCCAGAAAAGACGCGGGGGCTGAACGTCATGATGCGCTTCACTCGAAAACTAGAAATCAGGCGCCCGTTCTATACGGACGGGGCCAACATGGGAACCGTCACCGGCGCCGTCGCAACCGGCCCAGGAGGGTCCGCAGGTTCTGCGTGCCGGAAATGTGCACCAGGGTGAAATAGACAAGCATCCCGAAGACGATAAGCGTCGCCAGCACGCCCGCCTGCCGCCACAGCGGCACGCCGGTGGCCAGATGCCCCGCGCCCTGATCGGCCAGGAGCCAGAGCGCGCCACCCATGACGAGACTGATGAGAAGAATGGCCAGCTGCGCCCGCCATTGCGGCCAGGTCAGCCGGAAATGGCCGCGCAGGGCCAGCGTCGCCGCCAGCAGCACGACATTGAGCCAGGATGAGGCGGCGGTGGCAATGGCGATGCCGACATGGAGGAGCGTCGGGAACAGCCAGAGCGAGATGGCGATATTGGCGGCAACGCTGACCCCGGCAAAGAGCGTGGGCGTCACCGTATCCTCCCGGGCAAAGAAGCCCGGCTGCAGCACACGGATGAGCACATAGGCCGGCAGGCCAAGGGAAAAGGCGATCAGCGCCTCGGCGGTCTGGGTTGTGGCAAGGGCATCGAAAGCACCGCGCTCGAACAGCACGCGCACGATGGGCTGGGCCAGCGCCACCAGAGCCACGGCGGCGGGCATGGTGAGGAGCATGGAGACAAAGAGCGCCTGGTCCTGGCTCTGCCTTGCCTCGACATCGCGGCCACCCTTCAAATGCCGGCTCAATTCGGGCAGGAGCACCGTGCCGATGGCAATGCCGATAATGCCGAGCGGAAGCTGGTAGAGCCGGTCGGCATAGGAGAGAACCGAAATGGCATTGTCGGCGCCCGAGGCGATGATGGTGCCGACGAAAATATTGATCTGGGTAATGCCGCCCGCGAGAATGGCCGGCACCGCCAGCACCCAGAACCGCCGCACTTCCGCATCGAAACGCGGCAGGCGGAAGGACGGGCGGAAACCGGAGCGTTCGATGGCCGCCCAGACCAGCAGCAATTGGGCAATGCCGCCGCCCATGGTGGCAATGGCCACCCAGATCGTGGCCGAGGCCGGATCCTGCACCCAGATGGTGGCCAGCGGCACCAGCATGGCAATGTTGACGAGGTTGAGCAGGACCGGGGCGAAAGCGGCGGCAAAGAACCTTCCAAGCGTATTGAGGATGGCGCCATAGGCCGCCATCAGCGACATGCAGGCCAAGTACGGGAACATGATCCGCGTCAGCAGCACGGTGAGGTCGAATTTCTCCCTGTCGTCGACAAAGCCAGGCACGAAGGCCAGCATGATCTGCGGCATGAAGATTTCGGCCAGCACGGTGACGATCACCAGCATGACCACCAGCCAGCTCATGATCCGCGCGGCGAGCAGTTTTGCTCCATCTTCCCCGTCACGCTCCAGCGCGCCCGAGAACATCGGTACAAAGGCGGTGTTGAAGGCGCCCTCGGCAAAGAGGCGCCGGAAGAGATTAGGAAAGCGGAAGGCGGCAAAGAAGGCGTCGGCCGCCGGGCCTGTGCCAAGGACAGCGGCCATCAAAGCATCGCGGACAAAACCGGCGAGGCGGCTGAGCAGGGTCAGCGAGCCGACCGAAACGAAATTGCGGAAGAGGCTCACCTTATCTTCTCCCCATCGGGGAGAAGGTGGCGCCCAGCGCCGGATGAGGGGGATGCCAGACTAAGGCTCAGCGCCGTGGATGGTAGCCCCTCACCGACCCGACCTACGGTCGAGCCACCTCTCCCCGAGGGGGAGAGGAAAAGAAGGGTCTCACCCATTGACCACCTTCTTGTCTTCGGTGGGCCGCTGGAACACGCCCATGAGCGCGTCGTGAATCTTCTTCTGGCGCGCCTTGACGTGGATTTTCTGGCCGGTGAGGTCGGTCACGTAGAAGACGTCAACGGCCTTCTCACCATAGGTGCCGATATGGGCGGAGCCGATGGTGAGCGAGAGGTCGGAAATTTCGCGGGTCAGCGCATAGAGTAGGCCGATGCGGTCGAGGCCCGAGACCTCGATGACGGTGAACTTTTCCGAGATGGCGTTACTGACCGAGACCTGTGCGGGCAGGCTGAAGGGCCGCAGGCGCTTGTTGTGGCGCGATTCCTTGCCCAGATCGATCAGCACCTGGCGCTTGCCCTGGAGGAGCTGCTTGACCGTATCGACGATGCGCGTGGCGCGGACCTTTTCATCCTCATCCGAGGTGAAGGCACGTTTGAGACGGAAAGTGTCGATGGCGCGGCCGTCGCGGGTCGAAAAGATCTGCGCCCCGATGATGGACGCATCCTGCATGGTGCAGGCGCCGGCGATGAGCGAGAGCAGGCGCGGGTGGTCGGGCGTATAGAAGCTGACCTCGGTAATGCCTTCAAACGCCTTGACCTTGATGGAGCCGGCAAAGGGCTGGTCGGTCGTGTCGGCATTGCGGATCATTTTCGCATGCTCGACCTGCAATTCCGGCTCGGCCCGCAGCCAGTAGTGGTCATAGTGGCGGGCCGAATAGGCTTCCACATCGGCCGGGGCCCAATTGGAGAGGGCTGCCGCCAGCGCCTGGCGGGCGGCATTGACGCGATCGGACTGGCTGACCTGACTATGTCCGCCCGACAGCATCGGCTCGGTGGCATAGTAGAGGGCGCGCAAGAGCGAGCCTTTCCAGCCGGTCCAGGTGCCTGGGCCCACAGCGCGGATATCGCAGGCGGTGAGAATCATCAGCAGCGCCAGGCGCTGCGGCGACTGTACGACGTCAGCGAATGCCTTGGCGGTTTCCGGGTCCTGGATATCGCGCGCCTGAGCGATCTCGCTCATGAGCAGGTGATATTCGATCAACCAGGCAACGGTGTCGGTCTCGGCCTCGGTGAGGCCGAAGCGCGGGCAGAGTTTTCGCGCGATGCGCGCGCCGGCGATGGAATGATCCTCGGGGCGGCCCTTGGCGATATCGTGGAGAAAGAGCGCGACATAGAGCAGGCGCGTGTCATTGAGCTGGGGCAGCAGTTCATGGGTCAGCGGCAGCTCGTTCCGGAGGCCGCCATTGGCAATCTCGGCCATGACACCGACCGAGCGGATCAGGTGCTCGTCCACCGTATAGTGGTGGTACATGTTGAACTGCATCAGCGCGACGATCTTGCCGAAATCGGGCACGAACTTGCCCAGGACGCCGCTCTCGTTCATCTGCCGCAGGATGCGCTCGACATAGAGCGGACTGGTCAGGATGGTGAGGAAATGCGCATTGGCCTTGGGGTCGTTGCGCAAGCGGTTGTCGATCAGGCGGAGGCTGTCGCGGATCACCTTGATGGCGTCGGGGTGGAACAACAGTTCCTCGCGGCCGGCCACCATGAAGGCGCGGATAAGATTGACCGGGTCCTTCTCGAAGACATCGGGGGCGGCAATGTTGAGCCTTCCGGTATCGACGATGAAAGCGGTCTCCCCCTTGATCTTGGCCTTGCCCGAGCGGAAGGGCGCCAGCACGCGCCCGACCAGGTCCATGTCCTTGGCGTGGTGGAATTCGAGGCCGGCGCAGATGATGCGCGTCAGATCGCCCACATCCTTGGCAACCAGGAAATAGCGCTTCATGAAGCGCTCGACCCCGAGCATGCCCAGGCGCTCGGCATAGCCCATGCGGTGGGCGATCTCGGGCTGGACGTCGAAGGTCAGCTTTTCGTCGGCGCGGCCGGTGATGAAATGCAGATGACAGCGCACGGCCCAGAGGAAATCCTCGGCGCGGGCGAAGAGCCGGTTCTCGGCGGCGCTCAACACGCCCTTGTCGACGAGGTCATTGCTGGTGCGGACCTGGTAGAAATATTTGCCGATCCAGAACAGGGTATTGAGGTCGCGAAGGCCACCCTTGCCGTCCTTGATATTGGGCTCGACCACATAGCGGGTATTGCCCATCTGCTTGTGGCGCTCGTCCCGCTCGGCCATCTTGGCGGCGATGAATTCGGGGCCGGTGCGGGGCATGATTTCGGTCTCGAACCGATGCACGAGCTGCTCGTAAAGCGCCTTGTCGCCGGTGAGGAAGCGCGCTTCCAGCGTCGCCGTGCGGACCGTCATGTCGGCGCGGGCCATGCGGATACACTCATCCACCGAGCGCACGGCATGGCCGACTTTCTGCCCCAGGTCCCAGAGCATGTAGAGGATATATTCGGTGACCTGCTCACCCCAGGGGGTCTGCTTGTAGGGCAGGATGAAGAGGAGATCGATGTCCGAGCCAG
>CAMLKN010000201.1 GCA_946480655.1 uncultured Devosia sp.
GGGCGCCGCGCCCGGCGCTGACCGTGGGCGTGGGTGCATTGGCGGGCCTGTTCGGCGGCGCGGCGCAGATTTCGGGGCCGCCAGTCGTGGCCTACTGGCTGGGCGGCGCCAATCCCGCCGACCAGGTGCGGGCGAACCTGGTGCTCTACTTCGCTGTCGCTTCCGTCATCACGACGGTGTCCTACGTCAGCGCCGGCCTACTAACGCTTGACGTGCTGGGCTTGGCTCTGCTGACCGGGCCTGCCTATGGCTTGGGCATACTCTTGGGTGCTTCCTTGTTCGGCCGGGCCAGCGAGGCAACGTTCCGCAAGATCTGCTTCGTGCTGATCGCCTGCGCGGCTGTCATTGGCCTGCCGCTGTTCGACGCGCTGCGGTGAGTGGGGACCACTAGACATACAGGATCATGGCCGCTAAAGGCACGGGCACGGGTAGGTGGCAGAGCGGTTGATTGCTCCGGTCTTGAAAACCGGCGAAGGTGCAAGCCTTCCGGGGGTTCGAATCCCTCCCTACCCGCCACCCTCGGGTGGCCGTTGCGATCCCAGAGGAAGACTGCATGAGCCGCAAGGAATTCGACGCTTCGCGCATGCGGCGCATGAAACGGGTGGCGGGGCGGCATGGCCTGACCATTCTGACGGCCGAGAAAATCAAGGTGCTGGGACAGGCCGGCGGGCACCAGGTGCGCGACGACGAGACGTTCAAGATCGTCTATGGCGATGTGCCAAAGCCGTTTTCAGCATCGCTGGACGATATCGAGGCCTGGCTCGACGGGTTGGAAGCAGAATCGGACTGAAGGTCCGGACCTTGCGCAACCTGTTGCACGACCAGCCGTTTCCATTCCGTACGACGATTTCATGAAAGCGGGCGTAGCGTAAGCGAGACTGACCTGACCGGCAAGTCGCGTTCTATCCCTCTCCAGCCATAATCCGTTATTCAAGCGGTAATGGAATCGACGCACACTGATAATCGTAGGCTCGTCTGGAGCCAGTCTGGTTCCAGACTAATGTGGTTGCGGGCTTCTGCGGAAACCCTTCCTACTTCCGCATCCCGCTTCAGTGTGGAGGCGCGTTACTCATGTTCACCTTGATCAACGCCGACGCCGACGAAGACGACGCCGAAATCACCGACCCCCAGGAAATCGCGGAACTGTTTGCGGCTATAGCCGCCGTGGCCATCGAGGCCATTGGTGCAGGCCAGGCCCGCACCTTGTTCGAGGCGGTGGTTGAACAGGAGGGGCGCGACCCAAACTGAGTGCAAACACTTCCAGCCTTTGATTTTTCAGCTGCATAGCGGCTCTTCCCGACGTTCCGGGGGTCTTGTGACTTGACGGAACGCGGTCCGATCTGAAGGACTGCGTTCCCGACAGCAGAGGGAACCCGATTAGCATGAGCGGAAGGGAAAACGCCGCACCGCTTCGTCCCGATATCGTCCCACTGGGCGATCAGGCGCTACTTGTGCGGTTCGGCTCCAGCCTCGACGATGCTGCAAACCTCGCAGCATTGGGCCTGGGCGCGAAGCTGACAGATGACCCGATCCGGGGAGTGTTGGAGATCGTGCCGAGCCTGATCTCGGTGCTGCTGCGGTACGATCCGGATGAGATCGGAGCAACTCGCCTCGCTGGCGAAATCGGACTGCGGCTTGGTTATGCCGAGGAGCTGGGGCCGGCGGAGATTCACGATATATCCGTCCAATTCGATGGGCCGGACCTCGCGGAGGTTGCGGGGGCGCTGAATCTGGACGTGGATGCCTTCGTTGCGGCACACAATGCAGAGCCGTTGCGCGTGTTGACGACCGGCTTCGCGCCCGGCTTCGTCTATTGTGGATTTCATCCCGAAGCGCTGATCTTGCCTCGGCGTACGATCGTGCGGCCACTCGTGCCAGCGGGCAGCGTGCTGTTTGCCGCCGGGCAAACGGCGATCGCGGCGACAGAAATCCCAACTGGGTGGCATGTCATCGGTCGAACTGAGTTTCGCAATTTCGTGCCCGAGAACGACCCACCGACGCTGTTGCGGGCCGGAGACCTGATCCGGTTCAGGGCGGCGCCATGAGGGCCAGGCTGAGGATTGTGCGGGCAGGGCCGCTGACGACCATCCAGGACGAAGGCCGTGAGGGTTTTCTGGCGCACGGCATCAGTGCCTCGGGGCCGATGGACAGGGGGAGCCATCGTCGGGCCGGGTTGCTGGCGGGCGCGAGCGGGGAAGCGGGAATCGAGATTACCCGCGCCGGACTGGACCTGTTGGTGGAGGACGGCGACCTGCGGGTCGGCTGGGCTGGTGGCGAATTCGCGCTGGCGATCAACGGCAAAGGCGAAGAGTGGCCGGGCGGCGGCATCGTGAGGGGCGGTGACCTGGTGTCAATTACGCCGGGGCCCTCCGGCAATTATGGCTATCTTCGTTTTGGACCGCAGCTGGATCTGCCAGCGGTGATGGGAAGCCTGTCCACGAGCACGCGCGCACGGCTGGGAGGCGTCGATGGCAGGGCGCTGGCCGCGGGCGATGTGCTCCACCTTTCGGGACAGGGACGCGCACCAGAGACGGCTGGCAATGGCCAGGGCGTGAAGGGCCCGATCCGTTTTGTCTGGGGTATTCATGCCGGGCATTTTGCCCGATCCGTGCACGAAGGGTTCGTGAGCCACACCTTCAGGATCACCCCGATGATGGATCGCATGGGGGTTCGGCTGGCGGATGAAGGCAAGGTGTTTTCGGGAGCGAGCATACTGTCGCTGGTGTCCGACCCCATTTTGCCGGGCGATATCCAGATCCTGGGGGACGGCACGCCAATCGTCCTGATGCGCGATCATCAACCCACGGGCGGCTATCCGCGCATCGGGACTGTGATATCGGCAGACCTCGACAGATTTGCGCAGATGCGGCCAGGAGAAGCGGTTGCCTTTGCGCCCGTTAGCGTGGAGCATGCGCAGCGCTTGTTGCGGAGCAGCCGACCATGACCAGTATCGACCTCAACGCCGATCTGGGCGAGGGGATGGGGACCGACGACGACCTGCTGGCCATCGTGTCCAGCGCATCGATTGCCTGTGGCGGGCATGCCGGGGACGCGGCGACTATCCGGCGAATCCTCAAGATCTGCAAGGCGCGCGGTGTGCGGGCGGGGGCGCATCCGGGATACAACGACCCCAAGCGGTTCGGTCGCTTCCGGCTGGTCATGCCGCTCGAGCAACTGCTTGGACAAATTCGCAGCCAGTTGTTCCTGGTGCGGCACATTGCCGATGAGGTCGAAGTGCCCCTCGAATATGTGAAGCTGCATGGGGCGCTGGCCAATCAGACCGCGGAAGAGCTGGCCTTTGCAGTGGGCATTTTCGGCTCGATCCAGGCAATGGACCCCAGTATGGCAGTGCTGGCACTGGACAATAGCCAGCAGGTGCGGGCGGCAAAGGCGGTGGGTCTTCCGCTGATACGGGAGGCTTACGCGGACCGCGCCTATACGCCCCAAGGGTTGCTGGTGGCGCGGAGCGAGGAGGGGGCTGTGATTCACGACCCGGAGGCGGTGATTGAGCGCTGCCTGCGCCTGGCCAAGGACGGCGAGATTGTCGCGGTTGACGGGACGGTGATCAAATCCGCAGCGCGGTCGATTTGCCTTCACGGCGATACGCCTGGGGCGGTGGACTTGGCGCGCGAGGTGCGTCAGGCTTTGGAAGGGGAAGGGATTGCGATAGCGCCGGCGGAGCCGGAAAGGGACGTACCCTGGGACCTTTGAAGGGGGAGAGGTGAAATCGGCGACATGCCTTGATTTCAAAGGACCCAGGGTAGCTCGTTCGGCCGATGGGGCCGGATTACTAGATCGCCAAGTATTCGTGGCGCAGTTCGGCGTTGTCCAGAACCTCCTTGGCCGTGCCTGCGAAGGCGACTTCACCCGTGTCGAGAATGACGGCGCGATCAGCAAGCTTGAGCGCGGCCACAGCATTCTGCTCGACTATGATGGTGGTGATGCCAAGCGGCTTGATGGAGTGCAATATTCGCTCAATCTCGTGCACGATAACCGGTGCCAGGCCTTCATAGGGCTCGTCGAGCAGCAGGAGCTTCAAGTCGCGGGCCAGAGCGCGAGCAATGGCGAGCATCTGCTGTTCGCCGCCAGAGAGGGTGACGCCTTCCTGCTTGCGGCGTTCGGCAAGGCGCGGGAAGCTCTCGTAGATCTGCTCGAGGCTCCAGCCATTGCCGGGCGCGACCTTGGCGAGGGTCAGGTTTTCTTCCACGGTCAGGCCCTGAATGATGCGGCGATCCTCGGGCACGAGCTGGATGCCGGCGCGGGCCGCTTCGAAGCTCTTCATCTTGTGGACCGGTTCGCCATCGAGCCAGATTTCGCCGTGGCGCATCTGGGGATTGTCGACCCGCGCGATGGTGCGCAGGGTCGAGGTCTTGCCCGCGCCGTTGCGGCCCAGCAGGGCCAGGATTTCGCCCTTGCGGATGTCGAGCGACACGCCCTGCACAATGTAACTCTCGCCATAGTAGGCGTGCATGTCGCGGACCGAGAAGAAGGGCCGCGTTGTTTCGATTGAAGCGGCATGGCCGCCGACGACGACATCGGTTTGCATGGCTACTGCGCTCATCAATGAGTTCCCCCGAGATAGGCTTCCTGAACCTTGGGATTGCCGCGCACTTCATCCGGGGTGCCATCGGCGATGATGCGACCCTGGGCGAGCACGGAAATCTTGTCGGCAAGCGAGAACACCACGTGCATGTCATGCTCGATGATGACCTTGGTCATGCCGCGTTCCTTGATCTTCTTGAGCAGTTCGATCGTGGTATTGGTGTCGTGACGGCTCATGCCGGCGGTGGGTTCATCGAGCAGGAGCAGGCGCGGATGCTGGATGAGGCACATGGCCAGTTCCATGCGGCGCTTGTCGCCTCGGCTGAGGCTGCCGGCCG
>CAMLKN010000202.1 GCA_946480655.1 uncultured Devosia sp.
GGTTCCATCACGCTCGAAATGTCGATCGGCGTACGATCTTCCATCCAGGGCGGCACCGGCAGGCTCTTGCTGCGCAGGAAGTCGGGGTTGAAGATCTTGCTGGCATAGCGGTTGCCGTAATCGCAGAGCACGGTGACGATGGTCTTGCCGGGCCCGAGGTCGCGCGCCATGCGCACCGCCCCGGCAATGTTGATGGCGCTCGAACCGCCGAGGCACAGGCCCTCATGGGCCAGTAGATCATAGATGTAGGGCAGGGCCTCACTATCCGGAATGCGATAGGGCATATCGACCTTGAGCCCTTCCAGATTGGCCGTGATGCGGCCCTGGCCGATGCCCTCGGTGATCGAGTCGCCCGACGACTTCAGCTCGCCATGAGCATAGTACTCGTAGAGCGCAGCCCCTTCCGGATCGGCCAGGCCAATCTTGATGCCGGGGTTGCGCGACCGCAGGGCTTCGGCCACGCCGGCCAACGTACCGCCCGACCCGACAGCGCAAATAAAGCCGTCGACGCGGCCATTGGTCTGCTGCCAGATTTCGGGACCGGTGGTCTCGACGTGAGCGCGGCGGTTGGAGACATTGTCGAACTGGTTGGCCCAGATGGCCCCATTAGGCAATTCGGCATTGAGCTTCTCGGCCAGCCGTCCGGACACCTTGATATAGTTGTTGGGGTTCCGATAGGGCTTGGCCGGAACCTCGATCAGCTCGGCGCCATACAGGCGCAACGCGTCCTTCTTTTCCTGGCTCTGCGTCTGGGGGATGACGATAACCGTCTTGAAGCCCAACGAATTGGCGACCAGCGTCAGTCCGATGCCGGTATTGCCGGCCGTTCCCTCGACAATGGTACCCCCCGGCTTCAGCCGACCCGATTTCACCGCGTCATGGATGATGAAAAGTGCTGCCCGGTCCTTCACCGATTGGCCCGGATTGAGGAACTCCGCCTTGCCCCAAATCTCGCATCCGGTCAGCGTGGAAACGCGGTTGAGACGGATCAGCGGCGTATTGCCGATGGCGGAGATAAGGTCTTCGTGCTTGGCCATGCTCGGATTCTGCTTGTGTCGCGCCCGATTGCGCAGGAAACCTTGCCGGGAAAGCGGGCAAAGTCAGATAGATCAGTCACTTATCGTAGGGGCGCAGGCCAGACCCTGCAAGCTGTATGCGGTGGGATCGGCAGGCCTTTTCTTGTTCGTCCGGCCCGGCGCAAGGGCTGGTCGCGCAGGTCGGTCCCATTGGAATGGTTTTTCGTTCCCTCACTGCCCATCCGCCGCGCCGAGCGCTGCGAACGCATCCAGGGCCCTTTGCCGCGTCGCCTTGAGGTCGACTATGGGCCGCGGATAAGTCTTGCCGAGCACGATCCCGGCCTCTTCCAGTTCACCTTCCGGCGCCTCGCCTGGTGCATGGATATGCTTGGCCGGCAGCCTGGACAGTTCGGGCACCCACTGCCGCACGTAATCCCCCGCCGCATCGAACCGTTCGCCTTGGGTTACGGGATTGAAAATGCGGAAGTAAGGGGCGGCATCGAGACCACTTCCCGCTACCCACTGCCAGCTTGCCGGGTTGTTTGCTTCATCGGCATCCAACAGGCAGTCCCAGAACCAGCGCTCGCCCTCGCGCCAGTCGATGAGCAGGTTCTTGGCCAGAAATGAGGCCACAAGCATACGCACGCGGTTGTGCATATAGCCTGTTTCCCAAAGCTCGCGCATGCCCGCATCGACAATCGGTATCCCGGTCAGCCCCTTCCGCCAGGCATCCAGTTGCGCCGGCGCGTGCCGCCATTTGACACCTGAAAACTTCGGCTGCATGGGAACTTGGGCAATGTCCTGGCGATGATAGAGCTGGTGATAGCTGAAGTCCCGCCAGGCCAATTCAGACAGAAACTTGTCGACCTCACCGGCTTTGTCGTGGTGCGCTTGGGCGTACGCCTGTGCCGCGTGCCAGATCTGCCGCGTGCTGATCTCGCCGAAGCGGAGATGCGGGGATAGGCGCGAGGTGACGTCGCGTGCCGGAAAGTCCCGCCCTTCCGGATAATCCGCCAGTCTCTCTTCGAGAAACCCGACGAGCCGCTCCATGGCGGCGTCTTCCCCGATGGACCAGTGACGGTAGAGCTTTCCTGCCCAGCTTGGTTCGCGATAATCGCTGTCGACGGTCTTGTTCCGAACCGGGGGGCGTCCTTCGCCGGGTGCCGGCTGGGGCGCGGCAATATCCATCTCCCTCAGCGTCTTCCAGAAAGGCGTGAACACAGAATAGGGCTTGTCCTGCCCGGTCTGGATGAGCCACGGCTCGACCAGCACATTCCCCCGGTGGGACTGCACGTCGATGCCCCCGGCGCGCAATGCACTCTTGATGCTCGCGTCGACGTCACGCTCCGCTTTACCGTAGCGACGATTCCAGTGAACTGCCTCGGCCCCGGCGTCCGCGGCAACATCCGCGACCACGTCAACTGCAATGCCGGTTTCGACCAGCAAGGGGACGCCAATTCTGGCGAGAGACTCGCTGACACTGGCTAGGCTGCGGTTCAGCCACCAGCGTGCAGCCGCCCCGATCGGCCGGAGGCCCTCATCCGTCTCGTGTACGTAGAGGGCCAAGACCCGGTCATGGTCCCGGCAAGCGGCTCTCAGGGCGGGGTTGTCGGCAAGGCGCAGGTCATTGCGCAGCCAGACCAGGGCAGTGGACAAGGTGAACCTCCGGGCATCCTGGTCACTACGAGCCTGCCAGGCAACCGGTTCAGCCCTATTCCATCAGCTCGGCCAGTTCTTCGAGCGCAGCGCTCCAGGCCTCCATGGAGAAGATGCGGGTCTGCGCATCGGCGTGCGGCAGGCCACGTTCGGTCAGCGTAATTATGGTGCTGTCCTCGCCCAGTGCCTTGAAGGCGACGTCCAGCACGAAGATCAGCTCGCCGTCGTCCTCATCGCCCTTGTGAATCCACGAAAGCACCAGCCGCTCGTCTTCGATGAAGGTCAGCACTTCGCCACTCACTTCGTGGTCGGCCTCATCTTCGTCCTCGGCGAAGGTGACGAAGCGGTATTGCCCCCCCTCGAAGGCATCGAACTCGGCCTCGTCGGCCTCCCATTGTTCGATCAGGGCAGGGTCCGTCCACGCTGCGAACACGTCCGAGACATGGGCGCCTATTGTCCGCGTCAGCGTGATCTGGCTCTCATTGTCGGCGTCCATGCCACTGCTCATGCCGCGATCCTTTCCGGGTGAAGTTCTGCCGTCTTGGGCAGCAGGATGGTGAGAATACCCAGCGCGGGCAGGAAGGCGCAAATCTGGAACACCGGGATGATCCCGATCCAGTCGGCGAGGCCCCCCATGGCGGCCGCCCCCAGGGCGCCGATGCCAAAGGCAAAACCGAAGACGAAACCGGCAATCATGCCGACTTTCCCCGGCACCAGTTCCTGGGCATAGACCACCATGGCCGAAAAGGCCGAGGAGAGGATCAAGCCCACCATGATGCTCATCACGCAGGTCCAGAACAGGTCGAGATAGGGCAGGGCCAAGGTGAAGGGCAGGGCGCCCAGGATCGATACCCAGATCACCGCCAACCGGCCGTAGCGGTCACCGACCGGTCCCCCGATAAAGGTGCCGGCCGCAACAGAACCCAGGAATGCAAAGAGGTAATACTGCGCTTCCTGCGCCGAGAGAGCGAATTTCTCGATGAGGAAGAAGGCGTAATAGCTCTTGAGCCCCTCGATGTAGATGAACTTGCTGAGCAGCAGCGCGCCGATCACCGCGAAGGCGACTATCAGCCGCTGGCGGGACAGCACGGGCTTCTTGATGGCTGCGGCCGGACGTGATGCCGATTGTCTTTGATGTTCGGCAAACCAGCGCCCGACATAGCCCAGAACGGCGAGTCCCAGCATCGCGACGATCAGGAACCAGAAAATGCTCGATTGGCCCAGCGGCAGCAGAATAAGCGCGGCGGCCAGCGGCCCTAGCGCCGTGCCGACATTACCCCCGACCTGGAACAGCGACTGCGCAAAGCCGAGCTTTCCGCCCGATGCCATGCGCGCCACGCGAGAGGCTTCCGGGTGGAATATGGCGGATCCGGTGCCCATGACAATGGACGCGAAAAACAGCAGCCAGAATCCGGTCGCCGCCGCGAGCATGGCCACGCCAGCAGCGACGATGGCCATCGACAGGGCCAGCCAGTAGGGCTTGGGTTTGAGATCGCCTGACAGGCCGAAAATCGGCTGCAGCAGGCAGGCGGTGATCTGCTGGCCCAGGGTCAGCATCCCGATCTGGAAATAGGAGAGGCCGTAATTTTCCTTGAGCAACGGATAGAGCGCTGGCAGCAGGAATTGCAGCAGGTCGTTGAGCAGATGCGCCCCGCTTACGCACAAAATGATGGACAGGGCGGTGCGCTGCGCCTCGGGCACAGTTGGGGCGGCAATCGTGGTCATGGAAATCGCTTGAATGAACGGTTAATTGCCGTCCTACGCCACCGGGCGCGGAAGAGCAATCGCCCCGTGCACAAATTTCAGGCATTTGGGAGGAAATGGCTCCGCGAGCTGGACTCGAACCAGCGACCATTCGATTAACAGTCGAACGCTCTACCAACTGAGCTATCGCGGAACACTTTCGTGCGCCCTCTTGGCGAAGGCGAGGTCCGTGTACCCAAACTGATCCGGTTTGCCAAGCCCAAATGTCACGCCATGTGAATAAGTCGTCACAGTCCCGTTCTGCCGGCCCGGCGCGCCAAGGCGACGAGGTCGTCCAGCGTATTGAGGTTGGCGAAGGGGTCCTCATCAAGCTTGTCAGCCCAGTCGACTGTGGGTGCTCCCAGGCGGGCAAGCAGGGCCTTGGGGCTGTTCGGTGCAGTTCCCTCGCGCGCAAGGCG
>CAMLKN010000203.1 GCA_946480655.1 uncultured Devosia sp.
GCCCCAAGCAATTTCCTGGCAGCAGCGCGCGCTTCATTGGTGATTTCGGCGCCGGCCAGCATGCGGGCAACCTCTTCCTGGCGAGCTGGCTTATCAAGCGGACGAACATGGGTCCGCATGAAGGCGCCCTCCTCCACCATCTGCTTTTCGATGAGCAGATGCCGATTGGCGCGGGCCGCGACCTGGGGTGCGTGGGTGACAGTCAGCACCTGGACGGTGGATGCGAGACGCGCCAGGCGCCGGCCGATGGCATCGGCGACTGCGCCGCCCACGCCCGTATCGATTTCGTCGAAGATCAGCACGGGCGCCGAACCGCGATCGGCCAGCACCACCTTGAGGGCGAGAAGGAAGCGGCTGAGCTCACCGCCCGAGGCGACCTTGAGCAGCGGCCCGGCGGCGGTGCCGGGATTGGTCTGCACATGAAAGGCAATCTGGTCAAAGCCGGTGGCGGCGACGCGCTCACTGTCGACCTGATGATCGACAATAAACCGGGCGGCGCCCAGCTTGAGATCGGGCAGTTCCGCCTCGACCGCCTTGCTCAGCGCACCCGCCGCCTTCCTGCGACCGGCGCTGAGGATATCGGCGGCCTCCCGATAGCGCGCCCGGGCAGCAACCTCGTCGGCCTCGAGGGCCTTGAGGCGGCTTTCGCCGCTTTGCAGGGTATCAAGATCGCCCTGGTACTTCTCGAGTACGGCCACCAGTTCGTCGGGCGTGACCTGATGCTTGCGTGCGGCAGCGCGCAGGGCAAAGAGACGCTCCTCCACCGCTTCGAGCTCACCCGGATCGAAAGCCATCTCGCGCTTGAGCTCTTCGAGCGCATCAGTCGTCCGATCGAGTGTGGCCAAAGAAGCATCGAGCGCATCGACAATGGGCTGGAACAGGGTCGTACCGCCATCGATCTTGCGCATCAGCCGACGCATAAGCGAAGCCAGTGCCGGGGTCGGGGCATTGGGCCCGTTGAGGATTTCGTCGATCTCCACAACGTCGGAAGCGGCCTTCTCGGCCTGCTGCAATTGCTGCCGGCGGGCGGCCAGTTCGTTTTCCTCTCCCGCCACTGGCTTCAGCTTGCCCAGTTCCTCGACCGTGTGACGCGCATAGTCCTCGGCGGCCAATGCTTCGGCCACCTGGGCGCGCTGCTCCTCGACCGCCTGCTGCGCTTCGACCAGCCGGGCCCAGCATTCGCGCACGGCGTTCGCCTCGGCGGCCAGTTCTCCGAAGGCATCGAGCGCCGCACGATGGGTCGCCACATCCACCAGGGCGCGGTCGTCGTGCTGGCCATGGATTTCGACGATCTGCCCGCCAACCTTCTGCAAAAGCGAGGCCGAAACAGGCTGGTCATTGATAAAGGCGCGGGTCCGGCCATCGGCGAACTGTACGCGCCGGAGGATGACATCCTCGTCGTCGGCAATGGCATTGTCGCGCAGCAGCGCCCGTGCCGGATGATCGGCTGACAATTCGAGCACGGCCACGACCTGCCCGCTCTCCTGCCCCTGCCGGACGAGGGACGCATCCCCGCGTCCGCCCAGCGCCAGGGTGAGCGCATCGAGCAGGATGGACTTGCCGGCCCCGGTTTCACCGGTGAGCACCGTCATGCCGGAATCAAGGGCGAGATCGAGCTGGTCTATGAGGACAATATTGCGGACTGACAGCGCGTTGAGCATGCGCATTTCTTCCCGTGGCTGCACCACCGACACGGTCTGCTTGTATCATCCATCGCGGCAGCGCTGTGCCCCCGGGGCCCACCCATCCACAGCAAATGGTACCGACAAACGAAACCGGGACGCATGATAGCGCCCCGGAACAAAATAGCAACATCGTTTGTTTGAGCGACGGTCAGGTCCGGACGGCGGCCAGCCAGCTGCCCGAATTGAGCTGGGGCGCGAGGCCCTGCTTGCCCAGGGTTTCGAAAGCCCGCTTGTACCACTCGCTGGACGGATAATTGTGGCCGAGCACGGCGGCGGCCGACATGGCCTCGTTGGTCAGGCCGAGCAGCAGGTAGGTTTCGGTAAGGCGGAACAGCGCTTCTTCGATATGGGTCGAGGTCTGCCAGCGTTCCACCACTTCGCGGAAGCGATTGATGGCGGCGGCATACTGGCCATTGCCCTGGTAGTAGCGGCCCACCGACATTTCCTTGCCAGCGAGCTGATCATAGGCGACGAGCAGCTTTTCCTTGGCGTCGGCGGCGTGCTCGGACTGCGGATAGTTGGCAATCAGCAGGTTGTAGGTGTCGATGGCATCGCGCGAGAGCTGCTGGTCGCGGGTGATGTCCTTGATCTGGGCGAAGTAGGCGGTGCCCTTGAGCCAGAGCACATAGGGCACTTCCGAACTCTGCGGATAGAGCGCCAGATAGCGGTCGGCCGCCAGGATCGCCTCGTCGAACTTGCCGATGCGATAATTCGCATAGACCTGCATCAGCTTGCCCTTTTCCGTCAGGGCATCGCGCGGGTGCTGGCGTTCCAGCTTTTCGAGCTTTTCGATGGCAGTCTGGTAATACTGACGGTCCATGTCGTCCAGCGCGCCCTGATAGAGGGCCGCAGCCGGTACGATCGGCTCTTCCTTGAGCTTGGGCGGCCCGAAGAGGTTCATGCCGGAACAGGCTGTAAGCGCAATGGCCAGAAGGCCCATGGCAGCGACCCGGGCAACCCGGCTGGAAAACTGGCTCACAACGTCAAGCTTCACGAACTGCCCCGTTCAAAATCATACCGCAGCAAGACTGCGGGCCTATTTGGCAAATGGATCAAAACTGTGGCGTGGCTGCGGGACCGGGGTCCCGTTCAGCGTACGGACCGCAAGTAGTGATGGACTTCAAGACCATCCGGCTGATCCTCGAAACTCTCGAATTCCAGCGGCAGGTCCTCTGCACCAACTATTTCATAATTGGCTTCGCTGGAAAAGAGCGAGGCCAGCACATGCGCGTTAAGCGCGTGCCCGCCCTTGTAGGAACGGAACTTGCCCCAGATGGCGAGGCCCCCGAGCGAGAGGTCGCCGATGGCATCGAGCAGCTTGTGGCGCACAAATTCGTCTTCGTAGCGCAAGCCGCCGGGGTTGAGGATCCGGTCTTCGTGCACGGTGATGGAATTGTCGAGGCTGGAGCCGAGCGCATAGCCGGCCTGGCGCAGGATTTTCGCGTCGCGCACAAAGCCGAAGGTGCGGGCCTGCGACACATCCTCGAAATAGCGGCGGGGCGTCCAGTCGAAGATCATGCGCTGGCGGCCGATGACCTTGGAGTCGAAGTCGATCTCGAGGTCGAGGGCACGGCCATTATAGGGTTCGAGCGCCGCGAAAGCCTCGTTGTTGCGCACGGTCACCGCGCGCAGGATCTTGAGAAACTTCTTCTGGGCGGGCTGAATCTCGAGGCCGACATCGAGGATCGCCGAAGCGAACGGATGAGCCGAGCCGTCCATGATCGGGCATTCGGGGCCATCAAGGGTGATCAGCGCATTGTCCACGCCCATGCCGGACAGGGCCGAAACCACATGCTCGACGGTCGCAACGCTGACGCTGTCGCCCAGGTCCAGTGTCGTGCACAGTGTCGTCCGGGTCACGCGCGA
Source organism: uncultured Devosia sp. (assembly GCA_946480655.1). The sequence goes on from CAMLKN010000203.1 coordinate 3,552, forward strand.
ATGGTGCACCGGGACCGGCTTGGTCAGCTTGCCATTGCCCAGGTCGCGACGGATCGTATAGCCGTTGTCCGGAGCAGCGGGCGCCATGGTCAACGTCACCGGCTGCGCCCCGTGGACGCCATAGCCCGAGAAGCTGACCTCGCCGGCAAGGGTGCGCTGGCGCGTGGAGAGTTTGTTCATGCGTGGATATGCTCCGACGGGACGTTCGCGCTCACAGAACTGTTAGCCAAAAAAAACTCGGTGCGGAAGCCGCACCGAGAGAGCTTTAGGGGAAAGGTCACTGACCGATCAACCGTGCTTGCGCAGGAATGCCGGTATTTCCAGATGTTCCTTGGCAGCAGGAGCGGCGGGTGCACGGCCCTGATTGTCGAGCTGGCCGCGGGCGCCCTCGACGGCGGGAGCGACCCGCGAAGCCCTTGCGCCGCCTGCCTCAATCGCCGATCGGGCGGCCGCATCATCGGCCAGGCTGCTGCGCGGCTCGGCTCGGGTTTCGACTGGCTGATGTCCCAGGTTGAGACCCACATTGGAGGCCAGGCGCTTGAACAGAGCGCGTGCATTGCGCGGCTCGGGATCATGACTTTCCTGCGCGGCCTGTGACCGGCGGGCAACAGCAGGAAGCTCCTCGGTGCGCGGCATGCGGCGCTGTCCATCGGGACGGGCGGCATGGGACGGCACATAGACGCTCGGAATCGGCTGCTCTTCGACGACCGGCGCCTCTTCAGGCTCCACCACGGCTTCAGCGGCCGGAACGTAGGGCTCGACCAGGATGCCGTCATCCTCCTGCCCATAGGACTGCGACGGCTGGTGGGCGGCAAAGGCCTCGGCCACTGCGGCCTCCACCTGATGGCCGATCTCCTCGACCTCGATTTGGGCGACCGCCGGCTGGGCAGCCTGCGGGATCACGGACCTTTCGGCCGGCACATGGCGCTTGACGGACAGCGGGGTGCGCGAGGCGTTGGGCTTGGGCGGCTCCATGGCCTGGACCATGGTGGCGTCGGTGCCGGTGGCCACAACGGACACGCGGATGGTGCCGTTGAGGTTCGGATCATAGGTGGCGCCCAGGATGATGTTGGCGTCGACGTCGACTTCCTCGCGGATGCGGCTGGCCGCCTCGTCCACTTCGTAAAGGGTCAGGTCCGGACCACCGGTGATGGAAATCAGGAGGCCGCGCGCGCCCTGCATCGACACATCATCGAGCAGCGGATTGGC
>CAMLKN010000204.1 GCA_946480655.1 uncultured Devosia sp.
GCCTTCGAGGCTCTCGACGCCGATCCGGACTTCTGCGCACAAGAGGGTCCGAAAATCGCGCCGCTGATCGATCGCCTGGTCGAGATGGGCGGCGTGATCGACAAGTACAAGTTCAGGGGCTGATCGATGGCAATCGTGGCGATGATCCTGGTGGGGCTGGTGGCCCTGCTGCATGTCTATATTCTTTTGCTCGAAGTTCTGTGGTGGGACACGCCGCGCGGCCACAAGGCGTTCGGGCTCAAGCCGGACTTCGCGCGGCAGACCAAGGTGCTGGCGATCAATCAGGGCGCCTATAACGGCTTCCTTGCAGCGGGTCTCATCTGGGGCCTGGTGCATCCGGACCCGGCCTTTGCCTGGCAGATCCAGCTGTTCTTCCTCGCCTGCGTGGCCGTGGCGGGAATCGTGGGCGCGGTGACGTCTTCGAAGAAGATACTCTTCATCCAGACTGTGCCGGCGGTGATCGCGATCATCGCGGTGGTGTTGGCCTGAAGACCCCCCACCCTAGCTCTGCTACGGCCCCTTCGGGCCTAGCGACGCTACCAGCCATTCGCGCGTAGCGCTCATGGCCTTCTCGCCTCAAATCTCTCCGCTGGAGAGATTTGCCTTTCAGGACGGCTCGAAGCCCCAAATGGGAGAGGGAGGGGATGAACACTGGCATTCGCACCTGCGCCTCCCTCCCCTTGATGGGGAGGGATTGAGGGTGGGGTGACGCCCGGTCTAGCCCTGCGCCAACGACCCGAGCACCCGCACCCAGCTGCGGATACCGCGGTGATAGCTTTCGAGATCGTATTTCTCGTTGGGCGAGTGGATCTGGTCGTCCACATGGGCAAAACCGATCAGCAGCGTGTCGAGCCCGAGAATCTTCTTGAACTCGCCCGCCACCGGGATCGAGCCGCCTGAACCGGTGATCACCGCCGGCTTGTTCCATTCGTCCGAGAGGCCCTTGAGGGCCAGGCGCAGGTAGCTGCCGTCGGCCGGCACGGTGATGGCGGGCGAGCCGCCATGGGCGGTAAATTTCACCGTGCAATCGGGTGGGAGCATGCTTTCGACATGAGCGCGGAAGGCGGCGCGGATCTTGTCCGGTTGCATGCCCGAGACGAGACGGAAGGAAATCTTGGCCGAGGCCTTGGCAGGAATGACGGTCTTGAAGCCATCGCCAGTATATCCCCCGATCATGCCGTTGATTTCGCAGGTCGGGCGGGCCCAGAGCATTTCGAGCACGCTGCGGCCCTGCTCGCCCGCGGGGACGGAGAGACCCGCTTCGCCCAGAAAGGCCTTGTCGTCGAAGCCGAGCCCGGCCCATTGCGCCTTGAGCTCGGGGGAGATTTCCGCCACGTCGTCATAGAAGCCGGGCAGGGTCACCGAGCCATCGGGGGCGCGGAGGCTCGCGATGATTTCGGCCAGGACCTGGTTGGGGTTGCGCGCCGCATTGCCGAACATGCCCGAATGCAGGTCCTTGTTGGCGGCGGTGATTTCGATCTCATCGGCAACGAGGCCGCGCAGCATGGTGGTGATCGAGGGGGTCTGGCGGTCCCACATGTCGGTGTCGCAGACCAGGGCGATATCGGCCTTCAGTTCCTCGGCATTATCGCGCATGAAGGGCGGCAGGTTCTTGCCGCCGCTTTCCTCCTCGCCCTCGAGCATGAGCGAAATGCGGATGGGCAGCGAGCCCGTCGCCTCTTTCCAGGCGCGGCAGGCTTCGATGAAGGTCAGCATCTGGCCCTTGTCGTCGGAGGCACCGCGGGCAACGATCACCTTTCGCCCGTCCTTTTCCACGACCTGTGGATCGAACGGGTCGGTGTGCCAGAGGTTGAGCGGGTCGACCGGCTGCACGTCATAGTGGGCGTAGAACAGGACATGCGGGCCGGGCTGGGCCGGGCCGTGGGCGACAACCACCGGATGGCCAGGCGTGGGGCGGGCCGAGGCGTCAAAACCCAGGCCGTTGAGCTCGGCGGCAATCCAGTCGGCGGCCTTCTGGCATTCGGCAGCATAGGCCGGGTCGGTCGAGATGGACTTGATGCGCAAAAGGTGGAATAGCCGGTCCAGGCTTTGCTCGAGCCCCTGATCCACCCTGGCGAGAACGGCGTCGATGGTGGCGGGGCTGGTCATGGCAAAGTCCTTGCGTCGCGAATCCGGAAAATCAGGAAGGCGCACCATGGCGCGGCGGGGCCGGCACTGTCCAGCCCGGCGGTTGGCGGCGTTATTGTCATACTAATTGGCCTGTGATTAGGTCGGGCAAGGCTGAGGTGAAGTGGAGTGGCAATGGACAGGTCCGGCGGACGCGCACGACATTCGGGTGATCTGATCGCGGCGCTTTCCGGGCGCAATCCGGCGCGGAACCTGCATTCCGATGTGCTCTGGGAACTGGGCCTCGCCATCGTGTCGGGGCGCTATGCGGAGGGCGAAATCCTCCCCTCCGACAGCGAACTGCTCGACCGGTTCGGCGTGTCGCGCACGGTGCTGCGCGAAGCGCTCAAGACCCTGGCGGCCAAGGGCCTGATCGAGGCCCGCGCCCGCATCGGCACGCGGGTGCTGCCGCGCAACCGCTGGAACCTTTTCGATGGCGACGTGCTGGCCTGGTTCTTCGAGCTGGGGCCGGAAGTGAGCTTCCTGAGGAGCCTGGCTGAAGTGCGCATCGGCATCGAAATCGAGGCGGCGGCGCTGGCGGCGGAACGCTGCGGCCCCGAGGAGGCGGCGGCGCTGATCGGCTGGGTGGACCGGATGGCCGGATCGGCAACGCCGGCAGACTTTGCCCGTTATGATCTCGAGTTCCACAAGGCGGTGGCCGAGGCCTCGGGCAATCCCTTCATGGCCTCGATCAGCGCCCTGGTGGAAATGGCGCTCACCGCCGCCTTTACCATTTCCTCGCCGGTCAATGATCCGGTGGCGCTGGCGGTGACGGTGGGCGTGCACAGGCGTATTGCCGAGGCCATCCGGGATGGCGATGCGCATGCCGCGCGACTGGCCATGCGCGACGCGATATCGCAAGGCTTCGACCGCGCGGCCGGCCGGATGGAAAAGAACAGCTAGAGAATACCGCCTTCCCACTGCCTTTCCCGCCGGACTTTCGCCCCGCCAGGCCGCGTTCAGTGCAAACGTGCTTAAGGAGGTCTTGCGGGCTCGCCGGACCGGGGCCGGCGGGTGCTTTCCGAGCGTAACTCCCTCGTCTGGCGGAAAATTTTGATCGAAACGACGTCCGCGGTACAGGTTTCGCCATGGGGCCGACTTTTCCCCGGGGTCGAGGATCGACGGGCTCGGCCGGATCGACAATTTTTGGGCCTGCCGATTCAGCCTGCATTAAGACGCGCCTCCCATGCTGCAGCCAGGAAAACGGGCTGGCGGGAGGCCAGCAAACGTGGCGCATGTGGACAATCCAGGTCTGACCGATGAGGCCGAACGCCTGCTGGGCGGTCGCACGCGCGATATCCGGCTGAGCCCGCAGCTCTATGCGGCCTTCCGCGAGCGCTCCTTCAAGCAGACGTCCAAGATCGTCCGGTCATGGATGAGCTGGGTCATCTTTCTCGATCTGATTGCCTTGGGTGCCAATCTCCTGCTGTTGCCGCACGACGCCACGGCGGCCATGGTGCTGCCGGCGGCCTTCATCCCGCCGGCGGCAATTGCAGTCTATTGGCTCTGGGGCAAGGATCGGCCCGCGCGGTTGCTGGACTATGGGCTTCTCGCTGGCCTCGTCGTCATCCTTGCCGCGGTGGGCATGATGGGTGTGGCAGCCGGCGGCGAGTTCCACGAGCGCTATCTCAGCGTCATGCTGTTCGTTGCCGTCTCGGCCATCATCATCTTCAACGTTTCCATGTCGGTCCCGATCCTGCTGGCGGCGGCGGGCATGGTGATCTATCTGGGCCTGCAGCTGCTCAATCCGGCGCTGACTGCCACGAGCGCCATTTCGGCATTCCTGTTCTTTGCCGGCGGCGTCGCTGCCATGGTCGTGGCACGGCACACCATCACCCTCCTGGCACACCGGACCTTCCTGCTCGAACTGCGTGATGCCGGCCGCGCCCGCGAACTGATCGAAATGAACCGTCGGCTGGATGCTCTCTCCAAGACCGATCCTCTCACCAGCCTGCCCAATCGGCGGTCCATGGACGAAATTCTCATGAGCCTTGCCACCGAGACGAGGGAGCAGGCGGCAGGGATTGCGGTGCTGATGTGCGACATCGACTATTTCAAGCGCCTCAACGACCATCTGGGTCATGCCGAGGGCGACCGGTGCCTGATCAGTGTCAGCCGCGCCCTGGCCGAGACCCTGCGGCCGGACCGGGATCACGTCGCCCGCTTCGGCGGGGAGGAGTTCCTGGTCGTGCTCAAGGGTGTCACGGCCAGCCAGGCCGTGGCCGTGGCCGAAAGGCTGCGGAACCGCGTCGCAGCGCTGAAGCTGCCCAATCCCAAGTCGCCGATCGGCGGCAAGGTGACGATCAGCATCGGGGTTGCGGTGGCGGATGGCGGCCATGCCGGGTCGTGGCCAAGCCTTCTCGCCGAAGCTGACAGGGCCCTTTACGCGGCCAAGGCCGAGGGGCGCAACCGGGTGGTCATGCTCGGCCATGCCGATGGCCGGCGCGACGCGGTCGCGTGAGGCAACCGCCTCCGGGCACATTCCGACATCGGTAGGAAAATGGTGGAGCTGAGCGGGATCGAACCGCTGACCTCGTCATTGCGAACGACGCGCTCTCCCAACTGAGCTACAGCCCCTCACCAAGGGCGTATATGGACAATATCGGGCGCAAGGGCAAGGGG
>CAMLKN010000205.1 GCA_946480655.1 uncultured Devosia sp.
GGAACGGGAACGGGAACGGGAACGGGAACGGGAACGGGAACGGGAACGGGAACGGGAACGGCCTGAGGCTCGGTCTCGGCCTGGGCCTCTAGGCTTTCCTGCGTGTCGATTTGGAGAGTATCAGATCGGATAGCTCTTCGCTCGAAATGGGACGGCCGAAATAGTAGCCTTGCCCAAAATTGCAGCCCATGGCGGCCAAATGGCTGGCAACCATTTCGTCTTCGATACCCTCGGCAACGGTCAGCTTGCCCATGGCCGCCGACAGCGCCACGATCGCGGCCAGCAGCTTTCTGTCCTCGGGTGAAGAGCGGTCGCGCACGAAGCTCTGGTCGATCTTGACGGTCTCAAAGGGCAAGTCGCGGAAATAGCTCAGCGAGGCATAGCCGGTTCCGAAATCATCGATGGATAGCCGGATGCCAAGCCCTTGCAGGCGCCACATAACCTCGCGGACGCGACCCGGGTCGGCCACCCGTTCGCTTTCGGTGATTTCCAGCTCAAGCCGCGACGACGGTAGGCCGGATCGCCGCAACGCCGTCTCGACCGTGGCGAGGAATCCCTCATGCTGGAATTGAATGGGGGAGACGTTGACGGCGACCGTGATGGGCTCGGGCCATGCGATGGCCTGCTGGCAGGCCTCCCACAAGACCCAACGGCCCAAATCGACGATCAACCCGGTCTCTTCGGCCAGAGGGATGAATTCTGCCGGCGAGATGAGGCCAAGATCGGGGTGCTCCCAGCGCATGAGGGTTTCGGCACCCACAATGTGACGGGTGCGCAGGTCAACCTGCGGCTGAAAGATGAGGCGCAACTGGTTGCGGCCGATCGCCTGGCGCAGGTCCCGGTCGAGCTGGCGATGTCGGTCCATGGCCAACTGATCTGCCGGACTGAAACCGCGAACGGCCATCCTCGAGGACCGGGCCTGGATGACTGCGGTGTCGGCCTGATTGAGCAGGTCTGCACGGGCGCTGGTGCCGGCTGCATACCCGGCCATGACTTCGACATGCAGATTGTGCCCATCGACGCTGTAGTTGCCTGACAGGGTGCGGGTAAGTTGCCTGGCTGAGGTGGACAGGCGGTCCGCATCCCCGTGGTCACGATCGCAAAGGGCGAAGGCAGCAGGAGCCACGCGCGCGACCTCGGCAAAGCCGGTATGGGACAGCCGGTGCGAAAACTGCACCAGAAGGCGTTCGACAAGTTCGTGCCCGAGGGTGGCGCGCAGCTCCTCCATGGCCCGGATATGAAGGACAATCATCATGCGCCGGTCGGCGCTCTCCGGAAGGGCGAGGAGGCCCAGGCGGGAGAGCAGGCCCGTAGAGGCGTCATGCGTGGCCAGATAGCGAAGGCGCCCTTGGGCGTCGCGGCGGGCGAGAAGGTGGTTGTAGCCATTGTCGGCCAGGGCCAGTCCGAAGAGGAACACCACGCCAATGTGCAGGGCTGCCGTCGTGACGATCAGATTCAGATGGGCATAGGCAAGCAGCGCCAAACCTTCGCCGACAATGGCACAGCCGAGCAACAGCAAGCCGATAGTGGGCAGGTTCAACCTGCGCCGGATCAGGAGCAGGCAGATTGTCAGCACAGTGGTGACAATCAGCGCCGGCAGGCTGCCCCAATCGGTCAGGATGCGTCCGGCGGCCAGCGTTTCGACGGCCATGGCCTGCAGCATGGGGCCAGGAATGACGCCGTAGCGCGGCACGGTGAAGAAGTCCCGCAATTCGATGGCGCTGGCGCCCACCACGACCTTGCGGCCGGCAAAGGCGGTCGGGTCCACCCTGCCATAGAGCACGTCGGTGAAGCTGAAGCGCGCAATGCCGGCCATGTCTATCGAGAAGTCCACGTGCAGGATATCGGGGAGCTCAACCGATGGACGGGTCAGCTGGACAGCGAGTGCTGGGATCGTGCCGCTCTCGTCACTGGCGAAAGTGGGCAGGCTGCGGGCACGCCCGCTGATCGGATCAAGGAGGACATTGACCAGAACCGGTCCCGCGGCGGCCGAAAATTCGGGGAGCGGACGCGCGAAGGCCATGGCGCGGTGGACATCGGCCTGTGCAAAGGCGGCAAGCCAGGCATAGCCACCGGCACGCTCGAGCGCGGCCGTGAACAGGGCATCGTCGAAAGGGTCGCTGGCGCTGGAAAAGTCGATGTCGAAGGCGACTTCATCGGCGCCGGCTTCCATCAGGCGATCAAGAAGGCTGGCATGGAGAGAGCGCGGCCAAGGCCACACGCCGACCTCTTCAAGGCTCTTGCTGTCGATTTCTACGAGAACCGTGTTGCCGCTTGCCGGAATGGTATTGGCGGCCAGCCGCCAATCGGTGAGCCGGCTGTCGAGGGACGACAGCATGCCGCTCATGCTCAGGCCGACCAGTACCAGAATTGCCGCGGCGGCTGCGCTCCACCTGACCAGTTGCCGCACGGGCTTTCTCCACGATCCTCGGTCAAGCATGCCCGACGGGCGCTGACATCCGGTTAAGATGGCCCCCTCCGCCGCGGAACATCGTGGCGGGAGCGGCGTTGTCACCTGACAGACACAGAGGTCAGAGCGTCATGCTGCAGCTGCTACTTATCCTCATCATTGTTGCGCTGGTGGCCGGCGCCATGGGCTTTACCGGGCTGGCGGGGGCGGCTGCCACGCTGGCAAAGGTCGTGGCCGCGATCATGTTGATCGGCATCGCCCTGATCCTCGTGCTCGCATTCATGGGCCTGGCCGTGCTGTTCTAGCGATTGACCGCCTGTCAAAAAGGCAGAAGCTACCCCTCTCGCGCGTCAAAGGGAGGAGAGCATGAGCAAGCAAGAGGTCGATGCCTGGTTCGATGATTACGATTTGCCGCAAAAGGCCCTGATGCAGGCGGTGCGCCGCGTGATGCTGGCGGCAGATCAGCGGCTAGGTGAGACGATCAAGTGGAAGACGCCGACCTTCACCTGCAACGGCAATCTTGCCAGCTTCAACCCGCGATCCAAAAAGCACGTGAGCCTGTTGTTTCACAATGGAGCACGCATTCCAGGGGATTTTCCCAGTCTGGAAGGGACGGGAGACGAGGCGCGCACGATGAAGGTCGTGGATGAAGCCGACCTGGCGGCAAAAACGCCTGAGCTTGAACGGTTGGTGGTGGCCTGGTGCGACTGGAAATCGACCTGAACTAGGCCTTCCTTGGGGCGATAATCCGCGCCAGGCCAAGCACGCCCAGTGCGAGAATAGCCGGGCCGACAGCAAGGATCGAACCTGCGGCCCAGAGTGCTCCGGTGGCCGCCCAAAGGATCGAGGAGAAGGCTTCGCTGAGCGTTGCGGCGCGGGACGCGACCTGGCGCCGCCGAAACATGGAACGTTTTGCGGTGACCCGGAACCAAAGCTGGATGGCGGTTGAGGCGGCCGCGGCGAGGAGGGCGCAAAGGGCGGTGATGAACGCCATGGGCCACGCAGCGAAGGCCAGCAGGAGGATGAGGGGCGCCAGGACGATGGCAATGACCGCAAGGACCGCCTCGATCTTGGCGCGCAGGATGGTGGCCTGGGTCAGGGGCGCGGTGGCGACAAGGTCGTGGGCATCTTCGCCGGAAATGGCCAGCCAGGCGAGACCGCCGGCCAGTTGGCCGCAGGCCATGACCAGCACAGGCACGACGACCACGAACGTGCCTTCGCCGGCCCCGGCGCCGAAGTTGATCCAGAGCAGCAAGGCCGGCGGCACCAAATAGAGCAGTTGCATGAGCGTTTGCGACAGCAGCCAGGGATCGCGACGAAGCAGTTTCCACTCCTTGCGTCGCAGCGCCTGGCGCTGGGTGGTGGGGGCGAAGCTGCGGGCGGCGGGGCGGCGCTGGCTGCGAATGTGGGTGAGGCCGGCAGCGGCCGAGGCCAGGCGGCCATAGCTGGGGGCGATGAGGGCGGTGGTGAGGACGAGAATGGCCAAGGCAAAGCTGACAAGAGCCAAGGCCGGGAGCGGTTCACCAAGGACAGCCCGAGCCGGAAGCCAGAGCAGGCTGGCCTCGTCCGGCGCAGCCGCGATCAGGCTATCGGACTGAAAGAAGGCGAGCCGGGAAAATCCCTCGTGGGAGAGGATGGCAGCGGCCTGGATGCCGATGACGAAGCCGGCGCCGACGATGCCCGCGATGATCTGGGCGATGAGGCGCGTGCGGCGTGGACCGACGATGCGGAAAAGCAGGCGCGTGACGGCCATGGCGATGGCTGCCGAGAGGGCGGCGAGGGCGAGGAGCACTAGAAAAGCCGACAGCCAGCGCGGACCGTCCTGGACGGCCAGGGTGATGACGATAGGCGAGATCAGCAGGGCGCCGAGGGCGGCGGTGCTCACAAGCACCGCTCCCGCTCGAACGGCAAAGACCAGGTTGGCGGACAGGGGCGAGGACAGGATGAGGTCGAGATCGGAGCGGCCATAATAGATGCGCGTGACCGCTTCGAGTGCCTGAGAGAGGGTTACCGTCCAGAAGAGCAGGCCCATGCCCGAGATCAGGACCAGCATGGGCTTGTCGATGATCAGGCCGGCTTCGGTCAGAGGGCGAAGCGTGTACCAGGCGATCAGCAGCATCAAGCCATAGACAAGGCCGCCGCCCAGGAGCCAGCCGAGCAGGCGAACCCGTTGTCCGCCCGTCATCATGGCCATGGCGTCCCGCCAGGCGAGACGGAATTCGTGGGCGGCCAGCCAGGGCAGCGTGGCGGGGGCGAAGCTCACGCTGCGTCCTGTTCGCTCGACTGGCCTTGGGCAACCAGGTCGAGGAAGATTTC
>CAMLKN010000206.1 GCA_946480655.1 uncultured Devosia sp.
ATCTCGGCGCCCTTCTCGTAGACCGTGGTCGTATAGAAGTTGTTGATCTCGCGGAAACTGTCGGGCCGCGGCGGGTGGGCGAGGGGACCGCCATCCTCGGGGAACTGGCTGGTCCTCAAATTCTGCACATCATGGATGCGCTGCACCGGGCGGCTGCGCTCGTCTGAGGTAAACTCCTGGTCGCGGAAAACCGTCAGGCCTTCCTTGAGGCAGAGCTGGAACCAGTCGCGGCAGGTGATGCGGTTACCGGTCCAGTTGTGGAAATATTCGTGGGCGATGACGCGCTCGATGCCGTGATAATTGGCGTCGGTCGCGGTCTCGGGCTTGGCGAAGACCAGCCGGTCATTGAAGATGTTGAGGCCCTTGTTCTCCATGGCGCCGAAATTGAAGTCGGAAACGGCGACGATGTTGAACACGTCGAGATCGTATTCCCGCCCGAAGCGCCGCTCGTCCCAGGCCATGGAACGCTTGAGGCTGTCCATGGCATAGAGGCATTCGCTCTCCTTGCCATGGGTGCAATAGATGCCGAGGTCCACCTTGCGGCCGCTCATGGTGGTGAAGCTGTCCTTGATCGAGCCCAGGTCGCCTGCCACGAGGGCAAAGAGGTAGGCGGGCTTGAGGAACGGATCCTCCCAGACGGCATAGTGCAGGCCGTCGCCCATCTCGCCCTTGTCGATCAGGTTACCATTGGCGAGCAGCACTGGGGCCAGGGCTTTGGGGGCGCTCATGCGCACCTTGAACGGGGCCAGCACGTCCGGCCTGTCGAGATAATAGGTGATGCGGCGGAAGCCTTCCGGCTCGCATTGGGTGCACCAGGTGCCGCTGGAGCGATAGAGCCCCATCAGCTTGGTGTTCGAGGCCGGGTTGAGCATGACCTCGGTTTCGAGCACGAAGCGGCGATAGGGTGGCTCCACCAGCGTCAGCGCATTGGCATCGCTGGCATAGGCCGACAGCATCAGGGGCGCGCCGTCCACGGCGATGGATTCGAGCTTGAGCTCGTCGCCGTCCAGAACCAGCGGCGTGCCGGGCGCCGTGCCCTCACGCGGCTCGATGGTCAATTGCGCCCGAACGCGGGTGCTCTCCTCAAGAATCTTGAAATCAAGCTCTACTGACACGATCCGGTACGGGGTCGGGGCATAGTCCTTGAGGTAGACGGTCTGTTCGCTCTCGGTGCGCATGAAGCGGTCCAGTTGTAACGTTGTTATCACTATTGGGTGTGGCCGTCCGGTGACAGCCGACTCTGCATTCTCGTGTATCCTATGCGGCTCTCGGCTGCATAGCATGTCTCTTGTGGCGTCAATTGGGACGGCACAGGGAGGAGACGCTAGGCTGTCGCCTGCACGTCGCTCCTCTGCGCCTGTCCGGCGGTAAGAGCGATGGTTCCATGATTTCCGTACGGGTCCAAGCCGTCGGCCAGTCCTGCCCGGACCTCAAGCGCACTTGAGGTCACGTAGTTCTGGGCCATTGCATTGAAGCCGTGCCAGTAACGAATGGTCGTGAACAATGTTGCACTGGTTTGAAAAGCGGGTTGATCCCTATCCCCAGACCGAGCCGGTCGAGCCGCCCAAGGGGCTCCTGGCCTTCTGCCTGCACTATAGCGACGGCGCAAAGCGCTGGCTGGCCGCCATGACCATCCTGGGCGCGGCCATTGCCGCGCTCGAGATCATGCTTTTCGGCTTCATGGGTTCCATCGTCGACTGGCTGGGCACAGCCAATCGCGAGACTTTCCTTGCCGATGAAGGCTGGAAACTCGCCGGCATGGGCGTGCTGCTGCTGGTGGTCATCCCGCTGCTGCAGGTCACCGATTCCATGATCATCCATCAGTCGCTGCTGGGCAATTTCCCCCAGCGCATTCGCTGGATGGCGCATCGCTATCTGATCCGCCAGTCCATGAGCTACTTCCAGGACGAGTTTGCGGGCCGCATCGGCGCCAAGCTGATGCAGACCGCGCTGGCCGTGCGCGAAGTGGTGATGAAGGTGCTCGACGTCACAGTATACGTGATCGTCTATTTCACCGGCGCCGTCGTCCTCGCCTTCATGAGCGATCCGTGGCTGGCCGTGCCCTTCGTCATCTGGCTCGGCTGCTACCTGGCACTGCTGCGCTATTTCATCCCGCGCCTGGGCAAGATTTCCGAGGCCCAGGCCGATGCCCGCTCGCTGATGACCGGCCGGATCGTCGACAGCTACACCAATATCGCCACGGTGAAGCTCTTCAGCCATTCGAGGCGCGAGGAAGGCTATGCCCGCGAGGCAATGGATGGCTTCCTGGGCACGGTTTACAAGCAGATGCGCATGGTGACGCTCCTGCAGAGCTCCATCACGGTGATGAACTGCACGCTGCTTTTTGCCGTCTTCGCGGTGGGCATCTGGCAATGGCTGGGCGGCAACATGACGCCTGGCGCCATTGCCGTGGCCGCGGCGCTGGTGCTGCGCTTCCAGGGCATGAGCCAGTGGGTCATGTGGGAAATGTCGGCCCTGTTCGAGAATATCGGCGTCGTGCGCGACGGTATTTCCTCGATCTCGCTGCCGCGGGTGGTCGCGGACAAGCCGACGGCCAAGCCGATCGGGACGGTCAAGGGCGACATCCGCTTCGAGAACATCTCGTTCCACTACGGCAAGTCCAAGGGCGTGATCGAGGGGCTCAACCTTCATATCCAGCCGGGCGAGAAGATTGGCCTCGTGGGTCGGTCCGGCGCGGGCAAGTCGACCATCGTCAACCTGCTTCTGCGCTTCTATGACCGCCAGGAGGGCCGCATCCTGATCGATGGGCAGGACATTGCCGAGGTGACGCAGGACAGCCTGCGCGCCAATATCGGCGTGGTCACCCAGGACACCTCGCTGCTGCATCGCTCGGTGCGCGAGAACATTCTCTATGGCCGCCCCGACGCGACCGAGGAGATGATGATCGCCGCCGCCGAACAGGCCGAGGCCGCCGACTTCATCCCGGGGCTCACCGATCCGAAGGGCCGCAAGGGCTACGACGCCCATGTGGGCGAGCGCGGCGTGAAGCTGTCCGGCGGGCAGCGCCAGCGCATCGCCATTGCCCGGGTGCTGCTCAAGAACGCGCCGATCCTGGTGCTGGACGAGGCGACCTCGGCACTCGACTCCGAGGTGGAGGCCGCGATCCAGAGCCAGTTGCAGCGCCTGATGCAGGGCAAGACGGTGATCGCCATCGCCCATCGCCTGTCCACCATTGCCATGATGGACCGGCTGGTGGTGCTCGACAGGGGCAGGATCGTGGAGCAGGGGACCCATGCAGAGCTGGTCGGCTCTGGCGGCATCTACAGCCAGCTGTGGGCCCGCCAGTCGGGCGGCTTCATCGACGTCGACGAGGCGGAGGAAGCAGCGCAGTAATTGTCTTCGTCGTCCCCTCTCCCCTTGAGGGAGAGGGATAGCAATTCTGCGTTCAGCAGAATTGCAGGGTGAGGGGTTCTCTCCACGCACTCAGTGCGGCGGTGAGTTCGCTACCCCTCATCCGCCCTTCGGGCACCTTCTCCCTCAAGGGGAGAAGGGGATCCGGTGAGTTCAACGCGACGTGCCTATCAAACCTACAACCAGAAGGAGAACCCAGATGGGTGACATCATCACGATCCGACGCGAACGCAATCTCAATCCAGATGCGATCCAAGCCTGCAAACCCAAGAAATCGGACCGATACCGAACCTGACCGCAGCAAGGCTTCCTGCGTCAGGCGCGGCTCACTCAAAGAGCAGAACAAATGTTCAACCGCGTCGTCACTTACTTCGACAACCTCTATTCGCCCGTGGCCCTGGCCGAGAACCGCCAGCCGCCCATGGGTCTCAAGGCCTTTGTAGGCTATTTCGTCGGCCAGTTCCGGGCCGCCTTCGCCCTCCGCATCATTCTCGTCGCCATCGGCTCGGTTGCCGACGCGCTGATGCCGGTCTTTGTCGGCCTTGTCGTCGGCATGCTGGCCACTACCAATCCGGGCGAGATCTTCGACCAGCACAGCCAGACCCTGCTCTGGATGGTTTTCGTCGTCGTCCTCGTGCGGCCGCTGACCTTCCTCATGGATACGCTGATCCGCAACCACGGCATCGTTCCAAACCTGGTCGACCTCATCCGCTGGCAGAGCCATTGGCATGTCATCCGGCAGAGCTGGACCTTCTTTCAGAACGACTTTGCCGGGCGCATCGCCAACAAGATCATCCAGGCCGGCGAGGCCATCGAGATCGGGGTGAACCTGACCATCGACGCCGCATGGTATGCGCTCGTCTTCGTGGTGGTGGCGGTCGTGGTGCTGGCCCAGCTCGATCCGGTGCTGCTGGTGCCGATCGGCGTGTGGCTCCTGCTCTACGCCGTGCTCTTCACCATCACCATGCCGCTCATCGCGCGCTATTCCGAGACGCTCTCGGAGGCCAAGTCGGTGATGACGGGCCGGATTGTCGACAGCTACACCAATATCCACACGCTCAAGACCTTTGCTACCGGCGGCCACGAAGACCGCTATGTGGCCGACAGCGTGATCGAGCATGCCGTGGAGTTCCGCAAGCTCATGCGGGTCTTCACATACATGTGGTCGTTCCTGTTCCTGCTCAATGCAGGTCTCGTCGTGTCTGTCACCTGGCTGGCCCTTACGGGCTGGAACAATGGTGACCTGACGGCGGCGGCGGTGGCCACGGCCATCCCCTTTGCCCTGCAGATCATGAACATGAGCGGCTGGATCCTCGAAATCGGCTCCAACATCTTCCGCCAGGTCGGCA
>CAMLKN010000207.1 GCA_946480655.1 uncultured Devosia sp.
GCTGTCCATGAAGGCGGCCAGCGAGATCGGCAGCCAGGCCAGGGGCGGCACGGTGCGCAGGATCTGGAAGATCGGGTCGAGCCCGCGCATCATCCACACCGATTGGCCGACCAGCGCGCCGAGGGCCACGCCGATGACGGCGGCAAAGCCGAAACCGATGGCGACGCGCTGCAGCGAGGTGAGCACGCGAAGGCCGAGGCCGATATCCTGCGAGCCGTAGACAAAGAACGGATCGACGATGAGGTCATAGCTCTGCAGCCAGACCTCGCTGGGTGGGGGCAGGGAGGAGCCAGGCTGGGAGAAGATCACCTGCCAGACGGCCAGGAGGAGTGCGAGAACCACGAGCGGCGGAATGACGGTACGGCCGACCCCGGCGCCGATGGCGGCGAAATCGATGCGCCTGGCAGCGGGCTTGATCGTGGTCACTGTGGCGGTGCTCGTCTTGAGGGGTAGCACGGTTACGTTGTCTTCGGTGGCTGGCAGGGTCATAGGGCTCTCCCGCATGCAAGGTCAGGAGGCCGGCGCATCGGTGCTGCGCCGGCCGGTTCAGGTCAGACCATCGTCTTGATGGCGAGGCTGTCGAGATAGGCCTGGGGATCGGCGGGGTCGAAGACCTTGCCATCGAAGAAGGTCTCGACGCCGCGGCTATCGCCAGAGGGCAGATCGGCGAGGCCGAGTTCCGCGGCCGCTTCGAGCCATAGGTCGGAGCGGTTGGTCTGGTCGACCATCGCCTTGACGTCGGTCGTGCCGGGGAAGTAGCCCCAACGCATGTTCTCGGTCATGAACCAGGTGTCGAGGCTCTTCCAGGGGTAGGAGGTTTCGCCCTTCTCGCCCCAGAACTTCATGTAGAGATTGGTGCCGGTCTCGACGCGGCCATTGCCGTAATTGATGTCGCCCTTGATGCGGCCGATAATGTCGGCGACGGGAACATTGTACCACTGGCGGCGGCCGATGATCTCGGCCATCTCCTGCTTGTTGTCCATGCTGTCGCACCATTGCTGGGCTTCCATCACGGCCATCATGATCGCCTTGGTGGCGATGGGGTTGGCGTCGACCCAGTCGGCGCGCATGCCCAGGACCTTTTCCGGATGGTGGAACCAGAGTTCGCCCGTGGTGGCGGCGGTAAAGCCGATGCCCTGGTTGACGAGCTGCTCGTTCCAAGGCTCGCCCACGCAGAAAGCATCCATGGTGCCGACCTTCATGTTGGCGACCATCTGCGGCGGCGGCACGACGATGACGTCGACATCCACGTTCGGCACAATGCCGCCTGCGGCCAGCCAGTAGCGGAGCCACAGGTCATGGGTACCGCCCGGGAAGGTCATGGCCGCCGAGGGGGCCTTGCCTTCGGCCTTGGCCTTGGCAAAGGCCTCCTTGAGCGGGCTGGAATCGAGGCCGACACCGGTATCGGCATAGGCCTGTGACACGGAAAGTCCCTGGCAGTCTTCATTGAGACCAAGCAGGGTGTACATGGGCAGCGGCTGGTTGTTCTGCATGACCGAGCCGGAAGAATAGAGATGGACCTTGGGGCGCAGGATGTGGCCGCCATCGATGCCGCCGCCCGCGGAGCCCAGGGCCATGTTGTCGCGCGTCGCACCCCAGCTCGCCTGCTTCTCGATGGCCATATCGGGCAGGCCATACTTTTCGAAAATGCCCTTTTCCTTGGCGATGATCAGCGGCGCGGAGTCGGTGAGGGCGATATAGCCCAGCTTCGTGCCCGAAACTTCGGGCCCTGCGCCCTGCGCAAAAGCTCCTGCGGGAAACAGGGTCTTGGCTGCAAGCAGGGTGGCCGCCGTGGCCGTTGCGCCCTTGAGGAAAGAGCGGCGAGTGGTGGTCGTTTGCGTCATCGCGTTCTCCGGTTGCACCATGCAACAAAACAAAAAGCCGCCAACGGGAGACGAGCCGGCCGAACGAGCCGGATCGCTACCAGTTGGCGGCCTTGCCTTTTGACGCCCATCATTGGACGCCGATTGTGAAGAGCTGTCTTGGGAGGAGCTCTGTCGGCCACGACATTGCAGGAAGCATGCCAAGTCACCGCTTCCCCGATTTTTAAAGGAATCCGAGACTGTTAGGGCAATAGCCTAATATTTGGGCAATACCAAAAATGCCCGCAACATGGGCAAAATGGCCATGCGCGAGCAAAAAATGGACACAGAATGCTTGTGCCTAAAAGGTGTGCGTCAGCGGATCCGCTGCCCGGCGATATAGGCGTCCAGGGACCCCGGATCGAAAATGGCGCCGTCGAAGAAGCGGTTCGGTCCGAGTTCGATGACCCCGTTGGTCGCCGGAATCACATGGCGCTGCGTCTGGTCGCCCGAGGGGCGGTAGTCCTCGACAGGGACGGGGACGCCCATGTCGGCGAGGGCGGCACGGTAAAGATCCGGGCGGAAGGTCGCCGCGGCGATTTCGGCATTGGCCGGGCTGGCCTCGACTTCGCCCCAGCGCACCATCTGGCTGTAGTACCAGAGCGCATGGCTCTTCCAGGGGAAGTTGGCTGCACCGGCATGCGGGACGAAATAGTCGGGGATGGACACTGTACGGATGCCACCGTCGATCTGGCCGGTAAGCGCCCGCTCGACGATGTCGACCGGCAGGTTGAGATAATTGGGGCCGGCCATGATGGCCGCGGCGTGAAGCCGGTTCTCCTCTTCCTGGCACCACTCGCCGGCCCGATAGATGGCGCGGATAATGCCAGCAACCCAGTCGGGGTGCCGTTCGGCCCAGTCGGCCCTCAGGCCGATGGCCTTGTCAGGACTCCACTGCCAGATCGACGATTTGGTCGTGGCAATGCGGGCACCATTGCGTGCGACGCCAACGCTGTTCCAGGGCTCACCGACGCAGTAGCCGTCAAGGCCGCCCCCGCTGAGCGCTTCCGGCAGCAGGGGTGGCGGGAGGACGACGATTTCAACATCGCGGTCGGGCACGATGCCGCTGGCGGCCAGCCAATAGCGCAGCTCGTAATTGTGCGAGGATGTCTGATGCACGACGCCAAAGCGCAGTTTACGCGCGCTGGAGCGGACAACCCTGGCAAGGGCCTGCCCGGCAGGGCCGGCAGCCAGATCGCCCGGTGCACCCGCATCGGCCATGGCGGCCCAGAGTTCGGCGCTGACGGTAATGGCATTGTTGCCCAGGCCCGTCATCACCGGCGCGATCATCGGCTTGGCAATGGGTGTCAGTCCCAGGCTGGCAGCGATGGGCATGGGCGCGAGGACGAGCGAAATGTCGAAATGGCCCAGCGCGGTGCGATCGCGGATATTGGCCCACGAGGTTTCCCTTGTGAGGCCGAGGGTGAAGCCCTCCTCCTCGGCAAATCCCATTTCATGAGCGAGAACGAGAAGGACGCTGTCGAGCAGGGGCAGGAAGCCGGCGGTGATATGAGGTTGGGACATGGCTGTTTCCTACGGCCCCAGCAGGTTGGCGGCCGTGACAAGACTCTGGGCGATGTCCACGAGCCGTCGGTTCTGGTTCATGGCGGTCTTGCGCAGGAGCGCATAGGCATCCGCTTCACTCAGGCCTTTGGTCTTCATCAGGATGCCCTTGGCCTGGTCGACGATCTTGCGTTCTTCAAGCGCGCTGCGCGCTTCTTCCAGCTCGCGCGTCAGGCGCGAAAAGGCGTTGAAGCGCGAAATGGCCATGTCGAGAATGGGTTTGACCCGCTCCTTTTTCAGACCATCCACCACATAGGCCGACACGCCCGCCTCGACGGCCTTTTCGATCATGGCGCCATCGGAGCGGTCGACGAACATGGCAATGGGGCGCTGAATGGCGCGACTCAATGAGAAGAAGTGCTCAAGCGTGTCGCGCTTGGGATTTTCCAGGTCGATGAAGACGACGTCGGGCGAGGTCTGGGCAATGGTGCGCGCCACCTCGTTGACGTCATGGATCACAGCGACGCGGACATAGCCTGCCTCGCGCAGACCCTCCTCGATGATCGAGGCGCGGATGCGATTCTCGTCGATGATCAGAATGGACAGGTCGGGTCTAGACATCGAGCGCACTTATCCTGCTGCCCAGAAAAAGCACAAGTGCCCAAAATGCACGTTTGCGAAGCAAAGACCGCTTGTGCTGGGAGCGGCCCCAATCTTGCCTGCGCTACTTCACCTCGTTGCGCCAGCTGTATTGCGGTGAATAGCCCAGCATGCGCTTGGCCTTCTCGATGGAGAGAAGGGTGCTGTTGGTGCCGATATTGCCCTTTTGCTCGACGCCCGGAAACACTTCGGCGAGCAGGGACATGTTGGAGCGGGACATCACCGAATCCGCATTGGCAATGATGAAGGCCTCAAAACCCTTGAAGTCGGCCTGGATGGCGCGCCGCACAGCCTGCGCGCCGTCGCGGGCGTCGATATAGGCCCAGAGGTTCCATTTGCGCTGGCGCGGGTCGCTGTCGAAGCCGGGGAAGGCCTTGTAGTCCTCTGGGTACATGACATTGGAGAATCGGAGCCCCACCATGCGCAGGTCGGGATCCCAGCGGCAGAACTGGGCGGCCATGGTTTCGTCGAGCAGCTTGCCCAGCGAATAGGCGCTTTCCGGGCGCGGAAAGTATTCCTCGTCCACCGGAGCATAGGGCGGGGGCGTATCGAAAGGCAGACCAAGGACCGTTTCGCTTGAGGCGAAGACGACATTCTTGATGCCGGCGAGCCGGCAGGCCTCGAAGACATTGTAGCTGG
>CAMLKN010000208.1 GCA_946480655.1 uncultured Devosia sp.
TGCAGCTTGTCGCGCTCGCTGAGGAAGTTTTCCCAACCATACATTGCCAGTCTCCTTGTCAACGCCAATTTGCCTATTTCTTAGGCGAAATTTCACGGTGATTAGCGTATTGGCAATTCAGCTCGGTTCAAGCAAAACTAACTACACTCCTTCATAAGCCGGACTAATGGATGCCCCAGCCCCTGCCCTCCCTGGCCAGCCTCAGATCCTTTGAGGCGAGCGCGCGGCTCGAAAGTTTTTCGAAAGCAGCGCAAGAACTTAACCTGACGCAGGCCGCCATCAGCCAGCAAATCCGCCTGCTCGAGGACCGGGTTGGCGGGGAATTGTTCCGTCGCGAGGCGAGGCATGTGAAATTGACAGAGCTGGGTCGCCTCTATCGCAGCCTTACCGTGGAAGCGCTGCGAGAGATGGAAAGTGCCTTCGAGACGGTTCGCGCCCTGGCCCGTCCGGACGCGCTCGTGGTCAAGACGACTCCAACCTTCGCGTCCTATTGGCTCCTGCCCCGGCTGGCGTCTTTCCAGCGCGACTGGCCCTCGGCGAGCCTGACCGTTACCGCCGTGGAGAACCTGGGCGGGCAATTCGACGGCGTGGGGGATGTGTCGATCACGACCGGCCAGCATCAATGGCCCGGATTTCTCACCACCAAGCTGTTCGACATCGACCTTATCGCGGTGGCGTCCCCGGCGGTTGCGCGGCGGACCGACCTGGGGCGTTTCCTGGCGGGCCATACCGACGCCATCATCCACACCATGCGACGTCTGGACGACTGGCCCATGTGGTGTGCCGGCGCTGGCGTGCCCAATTTCCCGCTCGATCGCGGGACAATCCTGTTCAACTCGGCCCTCTCCTACGGCGCGGCCGAGAAAGGACTGGGCATCGTCATTGCCGAGGAAGCGATGATCGCCGACCAGCTCGCCGCAGGATCGCTGGTCGAAGTCCACTCGGCCCGCGTCCCATCGGGTCGGGGCTACTATTTGCTGGAGCCCGACCACCGGGCGCGCAAGCCGATCGTAGACGCGTTCATCAACTGGCTACAGGATGAGATGAGAACAACGACCTTGCTTGTTTCCGAGCGTCGCGGGCTTGGACTGGCCATGGCCAATGACTGAGGTGGTTTTCCGGCCTTGCACTCTCCTGCCCGATGCTTGCCGGCGACCACACCGTGGATGGCATTGACCGTCGTCAAATCTGCATTGCCAGTCCTCGACTATCTTCGGGCGATCGCAAATGGAGGATCTGACCATGGCCGACAACACGACCAAGCTGCCCATCCGCAAGGAGGGCAGCGCTCCCACCCGGACTGAAGCGACGAGCTGGCGCCCCTTCGAGGCGCTTCGTCATGAAGTTGACCGTCTGTTCGAAGATTTCTATCGCAACGACTGGCTGCGGCCGTTCCGTGCGCCGGCTTCGGCGATGTCGCCTGTCTTCTCGCGCAGTTTCGAATGGTCAACACCGGCCGTCGACATCGTCGAGCGCGAAAAGGCGTTCGAGATCACTGCCGACCTGCCTGGCCTTGACGAGAAAAGCGTCGAGGTGGTGCTGCGCAATGGCAACATCGTCATCAAGGGCGAGAAGCAGGAGGAGAAGGAAGAAAAGTCCGGCGACTACTATCTCCGCGAGCGCCAGTTCGGCTCCTTCGAGCGCACCTTTGCCCTGCCCGACGGTGTCGAGGTGGAGAAGATCGACGCCCGCTTCAACAAGGGGGTGCTGACGGTTACTCTCCCCAAGACTGCGGAAATGCAGAAACCCGAGCAGAAAATAACGGTGAAGGCCGCCTGAGTGCCATCGAGGCCGGCCGCACGCCTCCCGGCCTCGCCTACTTCGAGCATGGATGTCGTCGATGATCTTCCGGGACCGGACTGACGCGGGACGCCGTCTCGCATCAGTCCTTTCGCCCTATCGGGGAGAAGACACCCTGGTCCTGGCCCTTCCCCGCGGCGGCGTCCCCGTGGCGGCGGAGGTGGCCACGGCCCTCGATGCCCCCCTCGATCTCGTCCTGGTTCGAAAGATCGGGGTACCGGGCCACTCGGAACTGGCTGCGGGTGCCATTGTCGACGACCCCCAGCCCATCATTGTCCGCAACGAGGGGGTCATTGCCCAGGCCCAAGTTAGCGGTGAGGAGTTCGAGCGCGTCATGCGCGCCGAACTGACCGAAATACAGCGGCGCCGGGCGCTTTATCTGGGCGACAGGCCGCACCCGGACGTCCGGGGCAAGACGGTGATCGTGGTGGACGACGGCGTTGCTACGGGAGCAACCATGCGCGCCGCCCTGCGTGTGCTGCGCCGAAGACATCCGCGTCGCCTCGTCGCCGCAATACCCGTCGGCCCAACCGACACCGTGGCCGAACTCGCCGAGGAAGCCGACGAGGTTGTATGCCTTGAGCAGCATCTGGTTTTCGGCGGCGTGGGTGCCTTCTACGCTGACTTCCGCCAGCTGTCGGATGGGGACGTGACAAACATTCTCGACAAGTTCAAGCCGAAAGCCAGCGCAATCAATTCGCCTCGCGCATAGCGGCGAGCTGGCTCTCGATTTCCGGCACGGGATGATTGACCAGATCCTTGCCGATCTCGACCGTCAGGATCGCGCGAGTGGCGGCGGCCATTGCCTGCCTGAGCACACCCAGTGCCCGGGGCGGCGCCACCAGGACCACATGCGGTGGTTTCAATTCAGACACCACCTGGTCGAGGACCTTGGCCACGCGCGTGAGGAAATCGGTCTCGGCTTGGTCGTGCCAGTCCGTCTGCTCCGTGCCGCTGCGCGATCCGTCCATGCTGTCATACACCCGCGTGGGCCGGTCCGATCCCATCATGCGGGTCGGCTTGTGCGGTTCGACAACAACGTCGAGCGCCTTGAGATTGATTGCCTGGGCATCGCCGGCATTCTCGAAAAGCAGCGCCTTCGCACCGTCGCAGACCAGAATGAGGGATCGGTTGGGGAATGTGGTCCAGGTCATTGGCGCTCCTCCGGGTTGCACGACCTCAACCTTAGCCCCGGCGATGGGGACGAAACCGGACATGGATCAAATCCGGGAACGGATATCGAGCCGCCGATTGACCGTCGTCAAGGCAGGGACAGATGAGTGCGCCAGTATCTGCAAACCGTTCGAGAGGGAGTGTCCAGATGACCGTCAATCGCGCACATGCCGTTTCGCACCCCATGATCTATGTCACCGCGCGAGCGTCCATGGACCCGGGTGATATTTCCCAGAAGGTGGGCAAGGCGTTCGATGTCCTGGGCGGCTTCATGGCACAGAACCATGTCACCGCGACCGGAGCCCCGCTCGCCGTCTACCGCGACTGGAATGGCAAGACCATGGCCGTGGATGTCGGCTTTCCCGTCACTGCCGTCGACCTCAGCAAGGCCACCGGCGACGTGCTGGCGGGAAAGAGCCCGGAGGGACCTGTCGTTCGAGCTGTCCACAAGGGTTCTTATGCAAGCCTTCGTGATACCTATGGCAAGGTCGAGGCTGACATCAGTGAGGCGGGATTGAAGCCCTCCGGCCTGTCCTGGGAGGTCTACCTCAAGGGCCCGGGGATGGCGGAGGAGAAGGACTACGTCACCGAGATTTACATGCAGCTTGCGGATGCCGAAATGAATGCCGCCAAGGCACGGGCCGGGTGATGCCAACCCCAGGCCAGAGGCTGCCAGCTAGGGGTTCGCCATGACGTCAAAGCCCATGGCCATCAACAGGCGATGGCACGAAGAGCACAAGATGCCGCCCAATGCGAACATGCAGGAGCGCATAGACTGGCACATGGCCCATGCCGCCAATTGTGCTTGTCGACCCATACCCCCTACCGTCCTCAGGGCCATGGATGAGCGCGGTCTGCTGGCGCCAACGCCGCGCAGCCTGCTATGATGGCGCCTGGCGCACTGAGGCCCGCTGGAGACCCAGGCGCCGAAGTGTCCCTGGCCCGCAAGGTTGCCTTCCTGTCCAGTCCCGACGCCTATCCCGGCCCGCCTGCAAGCGTGCTTTGCCGGGAGACCCACATGTCATGGGTATTCCTGACCGGCACCCGGGTCTTCAAGCTCAAGAAGCCGGTGTCCTACCCGCCGCTGGACTTCACGACGCTAGAGAGACGCCGGCATTTCTGTGCCGAGGAAGTCCGGCTCAACCAGCGTTTCACAGACGGCGTCTACCTGCAGTCCCTGCCCCTTTGGCTGGACCAGAACGGCAGGCTGTCACTCGGGGGGACGGGCACCATTGTCGACTATCTGGTCGAAATGCGTCGCCTTCCTGCCGATAGAATGCTCGATGAGGTCATTCGCCGTGGTGGTTTGAATCTCGAGGATATTCGTGCCGTAGCCCGACGGCTTGGCGGATACTACCGGACAGCACCGCCGCAGCGGATCGCTGGAACCCAATACGCGACCCACCTTTGGGAGGAACTCGACATTGCCGAGGACATCCTGCTGCACCCCAGGATCGCTATCAGCCCCGACCTGGTGAAGCATGCGCTGGCACGCAGCCGGGCGTTGCTGAGGACCTGGTTGCCCGCCATCAATGTCAGGATAGCCAATGGGCATGTGCTGGAAGGGCATGCCGATCTGCGTCCTGAACATGTGTGCCTGACGGAGCCGCCACAGATATTCGACTGCCTGGAATTCGACCTGCGCCTGCGCCTGATCGATCCCTATGACGAGCTGAACTATCTTGGCCTCG
>CAMLKN010000209.1 GCA_946480655.1 uncultured Devosia sp.
TCGGTCTTGGCGGCCACCATGACCCCCGACGTATCCTTGTCGAGCCGGTGCACGATGCCGGGACGCTTGACCCCGCCAATGCCCTTGAGGCTGTCGCCGCAATGAAAGATCAGCGCATTGACCAGCGTGCCGGAGGGCGAGCCGGGGGCCGGATGAACGACCATGCCCACGGGCTTGTTGATGACGATCAGGTGCTCGTCCTCGTAGAGGATATCGAGCGGGATATCCTCGGGCTGCGGATCGGGATCTTCGGGGGGCGGCGCGACAAGCACGATTGTCTCGCCGGCCTTGAGCCGGTATTTGGGTTCGGCAACTGTCCTGCCGTCCACCGTGACGGCGCCGGACAGGATCAGATCCTTGATGCGATTGCGGCTCAGCGCGTCATGCGCCTTAGCCAGTTCGGCATCGAGCCGTCCGCCTTCCATGGCGGCATCGACCACAACCTCGATGGGTTCGCCCTCAAACTCGAAATCGGTATCGTCCGCCATGAGCAATCCTGAAACTAATCCGCCCGGCGCGCCCGACACCGAACTGACGCCCGAAGCCATGGCCATGCTGGGAAAGGCCCGCCGCTCGTTTGCGGTATCCATGGGCATCCTGTTGCTCGGCTTTATGGCGATTGGTGTGGCGCTTGTCTATCGCGTCATGCGCGACAGCCCGCCCCCCGCCATTGCCGAGACCGTCGCCGTTCCGGCGGGTGCCGAAGTCATCTCCGCCATCACGCTCGATGGCACTATCCAGGTGACCTTTTCGGTCGGCGGCGCCACCCTGCTCAATGTCTACGATGCCGGGACGGGCGAACTGGAACGCAGTGTGACCATCAGCGGAGAGTAGGCCTCGGCCCCTCCACGCACACCACGCCGTCCTCGGGCCTGACCCGAGGACCACCATCTACAAAGAGGACATGTCGGACGGCCCTCGGATCAAGTCCGAGGGCGGAACCCTGATGCATGGGGACCAGTCGGCAGGAACCCACCGCTGGTACCTACCGCCCCTGGATTTCCTTGAGCGCGGCGAGGCGTTCGGAGACGCGGCCGCTCTGGCTGTTGGCGGGCGCGGGCAGGACTTCCACACCCTCGCCGTCGTCGGCAAAGCGCTGAACGCGATCAAAGAGGCTCTCGGTCTCGGGCACGGCATTGACGGGCGTGTCATGGTCGACCGCATAGACCAGCCGGCTGACGCTGGCGGCAATGTCATTGAGCTTTTCACGGAGATGCGCTTCCTCGAAACGCTCGGTCTCCCAGTCGGCCATGATCCCGGCCTCGACATTGGCGACCTTGGCGCGGAGGCGTTCCAGCTCCTCTTCCATGGAGAGCTTGTCGGCGAGCAGCTGTTCGGCGCGCCCCTCGGTCTTCTCCACGACCTGGCTGGTTTCGGCGAGGAGGGCATTGAGGCGGTTCTCGGCGCTGGCAATGCGCGCCTCGGCGGCCAGCAGTTCCTCCGCATCGGCCTCGCGCTGCGCTTCCTTGCCGGCCAGGGCATCGCGCATCTGGGCGATGGCGGCTGTGGCCTCGGCGCTGCGCCGGTCTGATTTTTCCAGCCGTTCGATCAGGCTGCGGGCCTGATCCTCGAGGAAGGCGGCGCGCTTGCGCTCGATGGCCAGCGCGGTCGTCACCTGGTCGATATCGTCTTCGTAATTGCCCGAAAGGGCCATGCCATCGACCTTGGTCGCCTTGGCCAGCCCGCCGCGGAGCGAATTGCGCAGCGTCTCGATCTCGGCCGCGCGCGTCTCGAGCTCCCGGTCGCGCTTGCGCAGCCGGTTGGCGAGGTCAGCCCCCTCCTTCTCGAGTTCAAGAATGCGCGCGCGCAACTCGACTTCGCGCGCCTCGAGCTCGCGCACCACGGCAAGGTGGTTTTCGCGCTCGGCCTTGAGCGCCCCGAGATCGGTGCGCTTCTGGTTGACGTCGCTAAGCTGTTCGGCGAGGCGCTTGCGCAGGGCCTCGACATTCATTTCGAGGCGCCGGGTCGAGAGCGCGAACTCGGCCCGCAACTGGTCCTTGTCGGCCCGGAACTCGGCCATGGTGATGGGCGTCGCCGCCTCGATGCGCCGCTTGGTGAGGCGCACGGCCCGCTTCCACACCGCCGGCATGATGACGAGTGCCACCAGGCCTGCCACCAGCAGGCCAAGCGCAAAATACATGATGTTCTCGATCAGCATCCTAGCGGCCTCCGGCAGCGCCTCCGCGCCTGCCTAGGGACTTTCCCGTTTGGTATTTGCCAGTAACGGCCCGTGATGGCCATCTTTGGCACTGGTTAACCCTAACGGCTTTGAGGCCTGCCGTCACGACAAAGCCGGGGCTTTTGGCCCCGGCCTGCAAAGGTTTGAACAGAGATGACGATCAGAACGGGTTCCAGGTCGGCTCGCTGGTGAAATTGAGATAGCCCACATTGATGCCCAGCCGCGCGCCCACGCCGGAGCGGATCGGCACCACGACGACATTGCCGCGCTTGGTGACGGTCATGCCGACGCCGCCGATGACATAGGCGGAACCATCGACGCCCGGATAGCGCCCGAGAATGTCCTGGATCGTGTTGAGGTTATAGACCAGCATCATGACCTTGGAGCCGTCGCCGCCGACATCCAGGCCGATACTGGGGCCCTGCCAGAAGATTTTGAACTGGCCGGCATTGCGGGTGTAGAGCGTGCCCTCACCATATTTGGCGCCAATGAGGAGCGCGCCGCCCGCTTCCTCGCCCAGGATATAGCCATTGGGCTGGCCATACTGGCTCACCGCCCTTTCCACCACCGAGGCCAGGCCCTGCGCCGCAGAGCCGAAGAATTCGCGGCCGCTCTCGACCAGTTCCTCGCCGGAGAAAGTGTCGCTCAGCGAGCCCTGCGCATGCGCCGGCGCCGCGAAGGCCATGAGGGCAAGCAGCAGGGTCGTGAGCTGGGCTAGGCGCTTCAACATGACAGGTTCTCCCCTCAAGCACGCCTCACCTTTACGAAGACCTTAAGGTCTTGCCCTAGTCTCGGGGCCCTGGCATGGCGATCATTCGGGCCAATCATGAAGCAAACCTCTAAACAAATCTTAACCATGATCGCCCTTGTTCTGCCGCTTTTCGGGCCCGGTTCCGCCGCGATCCAGCCAGCGCTGGGCCAGTCCATCGTCACCTGGGTGCAGACCGATCCGCTGACCGGCATTGCCATGGGCGGCATGGACCCGGTCTCCTATTTCACCGAACCCGCCCCCCTGCCGGGCCATCCCGATTACGAGTTCGTCTGGATGGGCGCGCCGTTCCAGTTTGCCAACCAGGCCAATCTCGACGTCTTTTCGCGCAATCCCGAGATCTACGCGCCGCAATATGGCGGCCACGGCGCCATGAGCATGGCGCGCGGCTTCATCTCCGACTCCGATCCCTCCATCTACGTGGTCTACAAGCAGCGGCTCTATCTCTTCTATTCGGCCTCCAACCGGGAGGCCTTCCTGCTTGCGCCCGATGCGGCGGCCCTCAAGGGCCAGGAGCACTGGCAGGTTCTGTCCAAAACGCTCTCGACCCGGTAGTCCGCGCGCGCCGGGGGCTTTATTGTCCCTCAAGTGATTCTTGCCATTTTCGCCGCACGGCGCCCAGGAGACCCCGCACCATGGACATCATTGAGCTCAAGGCAACGGACCTCGCCGCCATGCTGTGCTCGCGGGTCTGCCACGACCTCATCAATCCCATCGGTGCCATCGGCAATGGCCTTGAAGTCCTCTCCGATCCCAACCAGGGCGAAATGGCCGAAGGGGCGCGCGAACTGATCGCCAGTGCCGCCAAGCAGAGCCGCGCCAAGCTCGAATTCGCCCGTCTCGCCTATGGCGCCTCCTCGACCGCTGGCACCGATATCGACACGCGCGAGTGCGAGCGCGTGGCCCGCATCCTGTTCGATATCGAGAAGGCTGATCTCGAATGGAACGTGCCGCTGATCCTCCTGCCCAAGCACAAGGCCAAGCTGTTCATGAACATGCTGCTGATCGCCGCCGGGTCGGTGCCGCGCGGCGGCGTAGTGACGGCCTCGATCACCGGCCCGGCCGGCGAGGAAAAGTTCGAGTTCACCTCAAAGAGCGATCCGGAAAAGCGCCAGAAGACGCTGGTGCCCTCCGGTGCCGCAGGCCTGCTCTCGGGCATGCCGGAAGAGGGCTCGGTGGATGCGCGCGGCATCCAGCCCTTCTATACTGGCCTCCTCGCCCGCATGACCGATATGGAAGTCAATATCGGCATCGAGAACGACATGTTCTTCTTCACGGCCGTGCCCAAGGCCAAGGCGGAAGCCGCTGAATAGCCGCTAAGTGGCCGCAGCTATGGGATATTTCCCAATAGGGCGGGCCTGCAAGCCGACAATTTCGGGGGTACACGCTAACCATTCGCCAACCTATTGGACGGCATAGTCGGTAAAGCGTCACTACCGTCACGGGGCGAACCCATGCGCACTTGCCTGATTGTCGATGATTCCAGCGTGGTGCGCAAAGTCGCGCGCCGCATCCTGGAAGATCTCGACTATATCGTGGACGAGGCGGAGGACGGGCAGGAAGCCATCGACAAGTGCCGCCAGGAAATGCCGGACGCGATCCTGCTCGACTGGAACATGCCCATCATGAGCGGGCTGGAATTCTTGAAGCTCCTGCGCGCCTATGTCGGCGGCGAAAAACCCCGCGTCATCTATTGCACGGTCGAGAACGA
>CAMLKN010000210.1 GCA_946480655.1 uncultured Devosia sp.
CCTCGATGCCAAGCTGCGCGGACAGATGCGCATCGAGATCCGGCGGCTGCAGCGCGCGCTCAAGACGACAAGCGTCTATGTGACCCACGACCAACTCGAGGCCATGACGCTGGCGGACCGGCTGGTGGTGATGAATGGCGGACGCATCGAACAGGTCGGCAAGCCGATCGAGCTTTATGACCGTCCGGCCAGCCTGTTTGTTGCAGGCTTCATCGGCTCCCCGCCAATGAACCTGATGCCGGTGGAGCAACTGGCGGCACTTGCGGGCGCATCCATGCCGGCGCTGGCGACGGGCACCGATATTGTCGGCATTCGCCCGGACCAGGTGATTGTGGGCCATGGCGAGGGTATCGCGCTCTCCGGCACTGTGGAACTGATCGAGCCGGTGGGCGGGGAAAGCCATCTCTATGTGCGGGTGGAGGGGATTGAGCAGGCGCTGATCGTTGTGCAGCAGGGGCGAGCCAGCGTTGGTGAGGCCGAGCGGATCGACTTTGTGTTGCCGCATGCGGCGCTGCACGGGTTCAACCGGGAGAGTGGGAAGAGGGCGGGGTAGGGAGTCGCCGTTAATCCATCAGGCGGCGGAGATGGTCGGGCGCCACGAATTCCCAGGCGTCGTGGAGCCGAAGGGACAGTTCTTCGTCGGATATGCGATCGAGGCGCACCAGGACGAGATCCTGGCCGATCTGCTGTTCGGTCTCGAAATAGACATCGGGCGAAATGTCCATCAACAGGACTTTCTGGTCGATGGGACAGGCCAGAGCCAGCGTGATCCCGTCGAGGATGCTGGCAAAGGGGGAATCGGTGACCGAAAGGGTGGGCGTCGTTGCGGCCGGCGTTGAAACTTCCGGAAGGCCGCGTGCTTCCACCAGCCTGAGCAGGCGGGCCAATGTGTTTGCAAGGTCCTTGGTGTCGCTCATCGCAACGCCCCTCCGCTAAGGGTGAAAAAGCGCCGTCACCACTCTGGCGCAAGCCCGGTCGATTGGCTACATGCTTGTCTTGCCCCTGAAACCCCCAGGACACGAAAAGGGCTCCCGATGAGCGACGAATTTGATTCTGCACCCGGCCCCGAGACCGGGACCGACATCGACATGTTCCGCGATGCGGACGGCCGGATCAGTCCGCTCTGGCTGGAGCGGTTGCGCGCCTTCCTGGAGGCGGGGCGCACGGACGACGTGGCCCTGGTCATGGCGCCGCTGCACCACTCCGAAGTGGGCGACGTGCTTGAACAGCTCGACGCGGAGGAGCGGCTTGCGCTGGTGCATGCGCTGGGTGACCGGTTCGACTTTTCGGCGCTGACCGAGGTCGACGAGAGCATCCGTCTCGATATCATGGAAGCGCTGCCCAATGCCGAGATCGCCCGCGGCGTGGCTGAGCTGGACAATGATGACGCGGTTTATCTGCTCGAGGACCTCGAGCAGGAAGATCGTGACGAAATTCTGGATGCGCTGCCGACCTTCGAGCGGCTGGCGCTCAAGCGCAGCCTGGATTTTCCCGAGGAATCGGCCGGCCGCCGCATGCAGACCGACTTCATTGCCATCCCGCCGTTCTGGACGGTGGGGCAGGTGATCGACTACCTGCGCGCCGAAAAGGACCTGCCGGACGAATTCTACCAGCTCTATGTGGTGGACGCCGCCTACAAGGTGTTGGGCACGCTGCCGCTCGACAAGTTCCTGCGCGCCCAGCGCATCACCAAGATCGACGAGATCATGAACACCAGCCTCGTGCTGGTGAACGCCGAGGAAGACCAGGAAGAGGCCGCGCGCAGCTTCGAGCGCTACGACCTCGTAGAAGTGGGCGTGGTGGACGAGAGCGGGCGCCTGGTGGGCGTGCTGACCATCGACGATATCGTCGACGTGATCCACGAAGAAGCAGACGAGGATATCAAGCTGCTGGCCGGCGTGGGCGACGAGGACGTGTCCGACACAACGATCGACACCGTGAAGAGTCGCGTGCCGTGGCTGGTGGTGAACCTGTTTACGGCTGTCATGGTCAGTTTCGTCATCGGCCTGTTCAACGCCACGATCGAGCAGATGGTGGCGCTGGCGGTGCTGATGCCGATCGTCGCCTCGATGGGGGGCAATGCCGGCGCGCAGACCATGACAGTGACGGTGCGCGCGCTGGCCATGCGCGAACTGGATGGCGGACGCCTCAGGCGCCTGATCCGCCGCGAAATGGTGGTCGGCGTGGTCAATGGCGTGATCTTCGCGATTCTGATCGGTCTGGTGACCACGTTGCGCTACAGCAATCCGCAGCTTGGAGTCGTCATCGGCCTCGCCATGGTGATCAACCTGATCGTGGCCGGGACCTTCGGAATTCTTATTCCACTGACCCTCGACAGGCTGAAGGCCGATCCGGCCATCGCCTCGGCGGTGTTTGTGACAACCGTGACCGATGTCATTGGATTCTTTGCCTTTTTGGGTATCGCTGGGCTCTGGTTCGGGCTGTTCTGAGGGCCGGATCAGCATTTTCCACAGGGGTCAAGTGTTGCAGTTTGGTCGCTTGCGTCCCATTTGGGTCAAGGCTAACGATTTGTGACCGGCCCATGGCGTGACCTGTTCGCGCTGCAGAACAGGGCCGGCGTGGACGACTGACAAGGAGCGATCTATGCGCAGTCAAACCAAGACCTTTGCCTGGCAGACAATGAGCTGGGCGCTGGTATGCCTCGTCTCTTTGGGGCTGGTTTTCTCCGTAGTTGCTAGCGTCTAGAAAAGACGCTGGAGTTATTCACCGCAGAAGGTTTAAACGAAGGGCGCCCGGCCACTGGGTGCCCTTCTTGTTTGAGGTGAGGATTGTCCATGAAGCTCCTGATCGGGAATCGGAATTACTCGACCTGGTCGCTGAGGCCGTGGCTGGTCTTGCGGCACTTTGAGATTCCGTTCGAGGACGAGGTGCTGCTGCTCTGCGGGAATGGTTGGCGCGAAAACCTGCAGATGCGCTCTCCCACCGGCAAGGTGCCTGTGCTGATCGATGGCGATCTGGTGCTGCCGGAAACCCTGGCCATCATTGAGTATCTTGCCGATCTCTTTCCTGCCAAGGCGATCTGGCCCGCCGATCGCACGGCCAGGGCGCTGGCGCGGGCGGCGGCTTCGGAAATGCATGCCGGTTTTGCGGCCCTGCGCAGCCATGCGCCGATGAACCTGCGCGCCAGTCATCCGGGCAAGGTGGACCTCGACGCGGTACGCAAGGACCTGCATCGGGTGGAGGAGCTGTGGGGCGGCCTCCTGGCGCGCTCCGGCGGGCCATACCTCTTCGGCGAGTTTTCGGCGGCGGACGCCATGTTTGCGCCGCTGGCGACGCGGCTTCGCACCTATGACCTGCCCGTGTCGGATGTGGCCCAGCGCTATGTCGAGGCCATCTATGCGCTGCCGGCCTTCCAGGCCTGGCTGACGCTGGCCCTGCAGGAACCGTGGATCGTTGATGATGACGAGATCGACGTGATCCAGGGACGGGTCGCGCCGGGAACGCTGGCATGATCCATATGGTGAAGCTCTGCGTTGGCGTTTCCAGTGTGGAGGAACTGGAAGGCTACCGCGAAGAGCGTGCGCACTGGTGGGGCGCCGACTATGGCGAGGACGTGCATGTGCATCGCACGCGCATGATGCCAAAGCGCGCTGCCGAAATGGAGGGCATGGCCTCGATCTACTGGGTCATGTCGGGGACGATCTGCTGCCGGCAGAAGATCCTGCGGCTGGCGCCCTATACCGATGCCGAGGGCAAGGATTATTGCGACATCATCATGTCGCCCGAAATCGTGCGGACCGTGCCCTATCCCAAGCGGCCGTTCCAGGGCTGGCGGTATCTGCGGCCCGAGGATGCGCCGCCGGACATGGAGGCCGGGGGCGAGGCGAACTCGGCGGAGATTGCGGCGGAACTGGCGCGGATGGGGTTGATCTGAGGGCAAGAGCAGGGTTGCCGTCACCCCACCCTCATTCCCTCCCCCTCAAGGGGAGGGAGGCGATGAACACCTGCTCCCACGCACGCCGTACTTTCGGCTCCTGTGCATCCCTCCCCTTGAGGGGGAGGGACTGAGGGTGGGGTGATCCTACCTGAGGTTCGCGCCTTACTCCGCCGCCTTCACGAAATGCGGGCGGCGTTCCATGACTTCCTTGAGGTAGCGGCCGGTGTGGGAGCGCTTGTTCTCCGCCACCTCCTCGGGCGTTCCGACGGCCACGATCTCGCCGCCGCCATCGCCGCCCTCGGGGCCGAGATCGATGATCCAGTCGGCGGTCTTGATGACTTCGAGATTGTGCTCGATGACCACGACCGTATTGCCGCCCTCGACCAGTTCGTGCAGCACTTCCAACAGTTTGGCGACGTCGTGGAAGTGCAGGCCCGTGGTCGGTTCGTCCAGCATGTAGAGGGTGCGGCCAGTCGCGCGCTTGGAGAGCTCCTTGGAGAGTTTTACGCGCTGGGCTTCGCCGCCTGACAGGGTCGTGGCGGGCTGGCCGATCTTGACGTAGCCGAGGCCGACGCGCTGGAGCGTGGCAAACTTGTCGCGGATGACCGGTACGGCCGAGAAGAATTCGACACCCTCGTCGATGGTCATGTCGAGCACGTCGGAGATTGACTTGCCCTTGAACTGGACTTCCAGCGTCTCGCGGTTGTAGCGCTTGCCCTTGCAGACGTCGCAGGTGACGTAGACGTCG
>CAMLKN010000211.1 GCA_946480655.1 uncultured Devosia sp.
CCGGCGGTGATTTCCGGAATGCCGGGAATGCCCCAGACGGAGAGACGCGGTGTCATCCCACCAGCGTCCTCAATCGCGGCAGGATTTCCCTGGCGTAAAGCCCGAGGAACCGGCTCTGGTCGGTGCCGGGCGCGTGGAAGACCAGGTGATCGAAGCCGTAGTCGATATAGGTCTTGATGGCCGCGACGTGCTCATCGGGGTCGGAAGAGACGATCCATCGCTTGGCCACGCGCTCGATGGGCAGGGCGTCGGCGAGGCGCTCCATCTCCTCAGGGTCCTTGACCGAATGCTTCTCCTCGGCTGAGAGCGAGAGAGCGGCCCAATTACGCGTGTCTTCAAGGGCGCGGGCGGCATCGGTGTCGAAGGAGACTTTCACCTCGATCATGCGCTCGAATGGCTTTCCCGCGAGCGGGCTTTCGGCGCGGCCGGCTTCGACATTGGGCAGCAGTTCCTTGGTATAGAGATCGGCGCCCTTGCCGGAAGTGCAGATGAAGCCGTCGCCGGCGCGGCCGGCATATTTGGCGTTGAGCGGGCCGCCCGCGGCGATGTAGATCGGTACCGGTTCGGCCGGCTTGTCATAGATGGTGGCGTTGACGGTCTTGTAGTATTCGCCCTCGAAGCTGACGCGGTCTTCGGTCCAGAGCTGACGGATGAGCCTGACGGCCTCGCGCAGGCGGGCCGAACGCTCCTTCAGTTCGGGCCATTCCATGCCGGTGGCGGGAACCTCATTGAGGCCCTCGCCGGTGCCTACGCCCAGGATGACGCGGCCAGGGAACATGGCGCCCATGGTGCCGAAGGCATGGGCGACGACTGTGGGGTGGAGTCGGAAAGTGGGGGTGAGCACCGAAGTGCCCAGGATAATCTTCTCGGTCCGGGCCAAGACGGCCGACATCCAGCCCGGCGCGAAGGGGGCATGCCCACCGGTATGCTTCCATGGCTGGAAGTGATCGGATACGAAGACCGAGTCGAAGCCAGCATCTTCCGCCTCGACGGCAAAGCGCAGCAGGTCATTGGGCGCGAACTGCTCCGCCGATGCCTTATAGCCGAACCGCATGATCGTCCCTCCAGATCGCGACGCCAGATTTTTGATCGTTTGGTCAAAAATTCTCGATAGTCAAGCCGCTTCATGATAATGCGCGATGACGTGAGAACATCCTTTGGGGTAGAGGCTACTCCGATTCAACCCGGCAATGGCCGGGCGACGAGGCAAATGAGACGATGAAAGTAATTTTCGACACTGATCCGGGCATCGATGACGCCATGGCGCTGCTCTATCTCAGCAAGCTGCCGCAGGTCGAGCTTCTGGGGATCACCACGGTGGTCGGCAATGCCGATCTTGATACCACGACGCGCAACGCGCTGTTCCTGCGCCAGCAGTTCGGCCTGAATGCCCCGGTCGTTCGCGGTGCCGGCAAGACGCTCGATGGCGTGGACAAAGCCGAACCGGTCATCGTCCACGGCCTCAATGGCCTGGGCGAGATCGACATTCCGGAGGTCGATGAGAGCGGCCTGCATCCGGGCGAAGCCAGCCAGTTCATCATCGACACGTTGCGGGCCCATCCTGGCGAGGTGACGATCATCGCCGTGGGCCGGATGACCAACCTGGCGCTGGCGCTGCGGGCCGACCCCGAAGTGGCCCTCCTGGCCAAGCGGGTCATCATCATGGGCGGCGCCTTTGGCTATGAAGGCCGCAGCGGCAATATCACCCCGGCTGCGGAAGCCAATATCCATGGCGACCCGGTGGCGGCGGACGAAATCTTTGCGGCCGAATGGCCGGTTGTGGTGGTCGGGCTCGACGTCACCCATGACATTATCCTCGACACCGAATATCTCGCGGCCCTGTCGCGTGAGGTGGGCGAGAATGGTGAATTGCTGCGTCAGATGTGCGACCACTATGCGCGCTTCTACAAGGAAATCATGGGCCTATCCGGCGTCGTGGGGCATGACCTCCTGGCCGTGACCTATGCGCTCCATCCCGAATGGTTCGAGACGCGGCGCGGGCCGGTCGTGGTCGTTCGCGACGGCATTGCCGTTGGCCAGACCATCCAGATGCCCGAGACGCGCAAGGGCGGGCATCCGGCCTGGGCCGGCCGGCCGTCGCATGGTGTCTGCGTCAAAGTCGATGCAGCAAAGGTGCTGACGCATTATCGCGAGACCGTGGGGCGCTGAGAACGCCAGACGCGGAAGCGGTGGAAGACGACGATGTCACCCGTTGCGCTATAGTGGAATCCACGTAGTGTCTTCTCCCAGAGAGGGCACCAGATGGTCGGCGGCAACCAAGGTGGCGGATTTGGCGAGGGCGTCCAGCGCAGCTTTGCGCTGGATGATGCATCTGCCTTTCGTCAGCTGATGCTCGATATCTATGGCGGGCGCTGTGCGGTGACCAATGGCGCCCTTGGGCCCGCCGAAGACGACAGCCTCGAAGTCTTCCTGTTCCAGCCGCTCGAACACGGTGGGGCCATGACCACGAGCAATGCTGTGGTGGTGGACCGGGCCGCGGCGGGCCTGTTGCGCCGTGGTGTCGTGCTGGTCGACGACGACTATTTCACCTTCCTGCCACATCCCGAGCACCTGGCGCCGGGTGCCGAGGCCAAGCCACTTCCGGGGCGGATGCTGGCGCTGCCTGACAATGTCTCGCTCTGGCCGGACCGGACCATGCTGGCCTATCACCGGAGCCTGTTCCGGGCACAATGAGCAGTGTGCAACCGCCGGGCAGGGCTGGATTTTTGCCAGGCGCCAGCGCAAAGATGCCGCCGCTTCCATTCAAGATGCGGACCAGCCATGCCCTTTCCCGATCTCGTCCATCCTGCCCTCGGTGCCTATGAAAGCGCCGTCACCATGCCGGCCGATTTCGCCGCGTTCTGGCAGGATACGCTCAATGAGGCGCGCGCCGTGGGCGGGGCGGTGCGCATGGATCCGGCGGAGACAACGCTCAAGCTGGTTGAAGTTTTTGACGTGACCTTTCCGGGCTTCGGGGGCCACCCCGTCAAGGGCTGGCTGGTACTGCCCAGGGTCCGTGAGGGGCGGCTGCCGCTGCTGGTTCAATATGTAGGCTATGGCGGCGGGCGCGGTTTTCCGCATGAACTGCTGCACTGGGCGGCATCCGGTTTTGCCTATTTCCGCATGGATACGCGCGGCCAGGGCTCGGGCTGGAGCACCGGCGCCACGCCGGACCCAATCGGCTCTACCAGCCAGATACCGGGGGTTATGACCAAGGGCGTACTCGACCGGAACGACTACTACTATCGGCGCCTCTTCACCGACGGGGTGCGGGCGGTGGATGCGCTGATCGACCAGGATTTCGTCGACCCGGATCGCGTCGCGGTTTGCGGTGGATCGCAGGGTGGCGGCATCGCCCTGGCCGTGGCGGGCATCGACGGACGGGTCAAGGCGGTCATGCCGGATGTGCCGTTCCTCTGCGATTTCCCTCGCGCCGTGCGCACCGCGGCTCGCGACCCTTATGGCGAAATCGCGCGCTTCCTCGCGCAGCACCGGGACAAGAAGGACCAGGTCTTCGACACATTG
Organism: uncultured Devosia sp.; assembly: GCA_946480655.1. The sequence goes on from CAMLKN010000211.1 coordinate 3,526, forward strand.
CGCTATTTCGATGGGGTCAATTTTGCCCGCCAGAGCCAGGCGGCAGCTTTGTTCTCGGTAGCGTTGATGGACGACATCTGTCCGCCCTCGACCGTCTATGGCGCCTACAGGGCCTTTGCCGGGGCGGACAAGTCAATCGTCGAATACGAGTTCAACAACCACGAGGGCGGCCAGGCCTTCCAGGATCGGGAGCAGATGCGGTGGCTTACAGAAAGGTTCGAGGCCTAGCCGATCACATGTGATCGCGCGGGGCCGGAACTTCGGTTCGGTCCCGCCGTTGCACGACCAGCGTCATCATCCCATTCAGAACTGGAGCTGAAGACAAATGGCCGAAAAGCAACTGGACGATCTCTTCCTCGATACCCTCAAGGACATCTACTATGCCGAGCGGCAGATCCTGAAGGCACTGCCCAAGATGGCCAAGGCGGCCATGTCCCCCGACCTCAAGGCGGGTTTCGAACAGCACCTCGCCGAGACCGAAGTGCAGGTGGAACGCCTCCAGCAGATCTTCGAAATCCTGGGCAAGCCGGCGCGCGGCAAGACCTGTGACGCCATCCTTGGCATTCTCGAGGAAGGCAAGGAAATCATGGACGAGTACAAGGGCACCCAGGCGCTGGATGCCGGTCTCGTTTCCGCCGCCCAGGCCGTCGAGCACTACGAGATTGCCCGTTACGGCACGCTGGCCACCTGGGCCAAGCAGCTTGGCCATAAGGAGGTGCTGAACCTTCTCCTCGAAACGCTCAAGGAAGAGGAAGCCACGGACCAGAAGCTGACCAGCCTCGCCAAGACCGCCGTCAATCTCAAGGCCGCCGCCTGACCTCGGGCGACCGCCGCTCATGCTCAAGAATACGGCCATCGCCGAGCAGATCCGGCAGACTGCCTATTTCCTTTGGGAACAGGACGGTCGGCCGGAGGGAGAGGCAATGGCCTATTGGCTGCGGGCCAAGGAAGCGCTGGTGCGCCAATTGGCCTATGACCGGTGGCTTGCCGAAGGCGCGCCGCCGGACCGGGCGGACTTGTTCTGGTCCGAAGCCGAGCAGGAACTGGCGGAGAAATGACAACGGGCCCCCGAAAGGGCCCGTTT
>CAMLKN010000212.1 GCA_946480655.1 uncultured Devosia sp.
ACGTACACGCTGGCGACGCTCATCCCGTAGATGCGATGATTTTCGTAGTCCATGGGCAGAGATTAGCGCCGAAGCAGGAGGTCTGTCGATGGCGGGGAAACTCGCTCGTCATGAGACGGAAGCCCATGGAGATCGAACATGCTGCCCATCGTCACCGTTTTCAGAAGGTCTCCCGATGGCGGCAAGGGGCTGGCGCGGGACATGCGCGTCCGGTGGGCGCTGGAGGAGGTCGGACAGGCCTATGAGGTGCGCCTCGTCTCCTTCGAGGACCTGAAAGGGGCTGAGCATCGCGCACGGCATCCCTTCGGGCAGATTCCGACCTTCGAGCGGGACGGGCTGGTGCTGTTTGAATCCGGCGCTATCGTGCTGCACCTTGCGCTCACGTATCCGGGCCTTCTGCCGGGCGAACCCGAGGCACGGGCGCGGGCGATGATGTGGATGTTCGCGGCGGTGAGCACGGTGGAGCCGCCCATCGTTGAGCGGGAGCAGTCCGAATACACGGATCGGGGCCAGCCCTGGTATAGCCGCGATCGGCTTGCACTCCTCGATGATCGCATTCGGGCGCGACTGGTGGACTTGTCCGCGCATCTGGGCGACCGGGAGTGGCTCGATGGCGGCTTCAGTGCTGGCGACTTGCTGATGGTGCTGGTATTGCGCCGGGTGGATGCCGCACTACTGGCTGAATTCCCTGGCCTCGCCGGCTATGTGGCGCGGGCGGAAGCGCGCCCGGCCTATCGGCGGGCCTTTGCGGCGCAATGGGCGATCAATGGCGGGGGCGGGGCACAAGGCTAGAACGAGGACATGGGGCCGACGGATCGGCCCCACGCTGCTGTTCCGCGCGGATGTCTCCGGCAAGTTCAGTCCTGGGCGAGAGTCTCGACCACGGACCGGAAGAAGGCCAGATTGTCCACGCCCCAGCCGAGCGGGCTGGCGGGGGAGGCGAGCTTGACGATCACCGTGTCGGTATCGCGATCCACGTAGACATACTGGTTGAAGAGGCCCTGGGCGGTGTAGGCCGTGGTGTCGGGAACGGTCCACCACTGGTAGCCGTAGCCGAGATTGTCGACAGGATCGACCACGTCCAGATCAGGGGCTGCGGCCGTGGATACGGCGACCCAATCCCGCGGGACGAGCTGCTTGCCATTGGCCATGCCGTCATTGAGCATCATCAGGCCGAAGCGGCCATAGTCGCGCAGGGTGGCGTTGTAGCCGGCGCCATAGAATTCGCGTCCGACCGAATCCGGGCCGTCCATCAGGTAGTAGGCATCCGCCTCCATGCCGGCGGGCTGCCAGATCTTCTCGCTCATATAGTCGGCACCCTTGCCGCCGATGGCTGCTTCCAGGACGCAACCCAGAACGGATGTATCGAGGGTGGAATAGTTGAAGACCTTGCCCGGTTCTTCGGCCTTTTCCGCGCGGTCACGGGCATAGTCGCACCAGCGATAGTTGTAGGCGACCAGGGAATTGTCGTGGACTTCGGTCAGCTGGGTATCGCTGCCGAACTCATAGACCTCCAGCCAGGCGATTCCGGAGCGCATCTCCAGGAGGTCGCGGATGGTGATTTCGGCATAGGCAGAGCCGGACCAATCAGGAAGGTAGTCGATGACCTTGTCTTCGACGCTGCCGATCTTACCCTCTTCAATGGCAATGCCGATCATGGTGGCGAGGAAGGACTTGGCCATGGAGAACGAGATGTGCCGGCTTTGGTCGTTCATGCCATTGCGATAGGTTTCGTGGACGATCTTGCCGTCCTTGATGACCAGGAGTCCGTTGGTCGACGTGGCCTCGAGGAATTGATCCAGCGAGAGCGTCTCTTCGCCAAAGGCAAAGCTGTCGCCGATGTCCCGAGGCTCGGCCGGAAGCGCCCAGACCTCCCCGCCTGACTTGACAGGGCGGGTGGCGAACATGGTGTCGATATGCTGGAACGTCAGGTAGTTCAGGCCCGGTGTCATGAATTCGGCACGGGCGTTGACCATGGTGTCGGTCATCCAGCGCGCATCATCTGCCATTCCGGGCGCAGCGGATGACAGGGCCAGGGCCGCAAATGCGGTCAAAAGGGTCTTGTTCACGGAAATCTCCTCCTTGGTTATGCGGCGAAGGGTCCTCCCAGAGCCCTTGGTTCACCGCGACCCACGGGTGCCGCCGCAGGCCTCTCGCCGACCTGAGGTGGAACCGGTGGTAAGAGGAGAATGGCACATTTATGTTATGTTGTATAACAAAATCTACCGTGTGGTCCGGAAGGCCGATTTCCAGGGGCAAGCAGAGCGGCGCTTACCCAAGGATCTGCTGCACAGGCCTTGCTCAAAGGAGCCTTTCGAGACGCCCCTTGCGCTTGACGATGTTTTTGTAGTCCCACTGCACCTGGCGGGCCTCTTCGAGCCAGCTCACCAGTTCGTTGGGATTGATCTGCGTTACCGACGTGTAGCGCTTTTCGGCGGCCTTGAATGTGCCCTCGGGGTCAAGGCCCGGCGTCTCGAAGGACTGGCCGCTCCAGAACAGCAGCCGCACAGGCCCCTTGAGTTTTGAGTAGCCAACGATGGGATTGCCATCGAGGAACCAGACCGGATGGGCGTGCCAGATCTTGCTCTCGGCCTCGGGCAGGACGCGATCGATCGTCGCGCGCAACTCGTCGCAGATGAGGCGGAAATCGTCCTCCTGCACGGCATTGTAATCATCGATGGTGGTGGGCTTGGTGGTCATCGCGGCGTCCCTCGCGTGTGAGACTATACAAGGACGACGAGGGAGGGGTGGGGATTTCGACGGGTACCGAAGGATCGAGCATGCCATTCGAGCGCAGCTCTCATGGCCCCCTAGCCTAGAACCGCTCCGCTGGGCCGATCTTGTCCTTCCGGCCGGCTAGTAGATTCTCATCTGCATGCGCATGACGATGTCGGCGCCCAAGCGCTGGAAGCCGTATTCGCGCATGGTGCAGCGCCATTCCTCGCCGGATTTTTCTATGCGGAAGAGGTTGTAGCGCGCCGGGTCGTCGAGCGTGCCACCCTGGGCGGCGCTGGCGGCGGCGACGCCGATCACCGGGACTTCGTGGTTCTTGCCGGGGATGTGGTGGATCGACGAGCGATGGGTGTGACCGTGGAGGATCAACTCGGCGCCCTCATCGGCGATGACCTTGCGGAAGATGCGGTGGCCCTTCAATCCGAACGAAGGGTGCTGCAGCTCGGCATTGGGTGGGTGGTGGATCAGCACGACGCGGAAATAGCCGGCGTCGCCGAGGAGTTTGAGGATACGCGCGAGGCGGGCCGCCTGCTTTTCCTCGAAGCGCCCGATGGCCAGGAATGGCGGCGTCGGCACAGCGCTGGAACAGGAAATGATCGCCATTTCGCCCACACGCCGGACGAAGGGGAAAGCCTCGCCTTCGATGGTCTCCCCCCGCATGTAGTCGCCCCACTGGTCGCGGGCATAGTCGAGGGCGCCGGGCACATAGGCGTCGTGATTACCGGGGCAGACCACGGTGCGATCGGCGCCGCCCAAGGCGCGCAGCCAGGCGCCGGCGCGTTCCATTTCGCTCTCGAGAGCCAGGTTGACCAGATCGCCGGTCACGGCCGTGAAGTCGGCATTCTGCTCCTGCATATGGGCGACCAGACGCGACAGTGTTTCGGTATTCATCTCGCCATGGCGCTTGAGCTTCCAGTTGAGGAAGCCGGTGAGCCGCTTGCCCAGCAGGTCGCGAATGCCGACTTCGGGCATGGGCGAGAGGTGGATGTCGGAGATATGCGCCAGGGTGATCATCGCGGGGGGTTGTGCCAGAACGGCCGCCCCAAGAAAACGTTCAATCGACACATCGCACGATTTTGTCGCGGCTCAAGCTCTGCTAGCCATGGGTAAAGACGGAGACCGGAATAATGATGAATCGCTTCCAGCGCGTGCGTGCCAAGGTGTTCCTGACCCTCAAGGGCCTGTGGCACCGCATGACCGTGGGCGCGCGGGTGATGGTGGTGGATGGGGACAAGGTCCTGCTCATCCGCCATACCTATGTGCCGGGCTGGCAGTTTCCGGGTGGCGGCGTCGGTCCGGGCGAGACTTTCGAGGAGGCGGGCGCCCGCGAGACGCTGGAAGAGACCGGCTACCGTGTCATCGGGCCCATGGAGCTCTTCGGGCTCTATCACAATTCGAGCCCGGTGACCGACCGCGACCATGTCGCCTTTTACGTCGCCAAGGCGTTCAAGCATGAATTCGAGCGCAAGCCGGACCATGAAATTGCCGAGGTCGGCTGGTTCGACCGCCATGCTTTGCCCGACAAAGTGACGCCCGCCACCAGCCAGCGGATCGATGAATATTTCGACGGCGTCGAGAAGCGGAAAGTGTGGGGGTATTGAGGTCTCCTCAAGAGCACCCCCACCCTAGCTCTGCTATGGCCTGACGGCCAAGCGACGCTACCCTCCCCACAAGGGGGAGGGAGGTGGGCAGCACTGGTGCCTCGGCCCTGCGCCTCCCTCCCCTTGATGGGGAGGGAATGAGGGTGGGGTGACGACGCACTCTGCTCCAGGGCGTATTCACCCCCACCTAGCTCTGCTACGGCCCCAAGGGGCCTAGCGACGCTACCTCCCCC
>CAMLKN010000213.1 GCA_946480655.1 uncultured Devosia sp.
ATGGACCTGGTCAAGCGCGAGGATTTCGACGCGCTGCGCGAGCTGGTGCAGGTGCAGGGCGAGGAAATCGAGGCGCTGCGCAAGGAACTGGCCGCGCTGCGCGGCGACAAGGCTGCATCCTGACGGCAGGCTGATCCATGCGGATCGCGGTTCTCTCGGACGTTCACAGCAATGTGCCCGCACTCGACGCAGTGCTGGAGGATATCGAGCGCCATGGGGTCGAGGCGATCGTGTGCCTTGGGGACCATGTGAGCGGGCCGATCGACCCGGCGGGGGCAGCCGAGCGGATCATGGCGCTGGGCGCCACCTCCATTCGCGGCAATCACGATCGCTGGGTGGTGGACCCCTCGCTGCGGCACGAGCCCTGGTCGGTAGATGAGTTCGCGCGGGCGCAGCTCGACGCGCATCATATGGGGTGGCTGGCCGGACTGCCCGCCACCGCCAAGCTGGGCGATGCGGTGTTTCTTTGCCACGGCACGCCGGGCAGCGACGAGGCAGCCTGGCTCGACAATTTCTATGATGGACGCACGACCATATTGCCCTCCGAGGAGGAAGTCGCGCGCGAGGCGCTGGGCGTCGACCAGAAGGTGATCCTCTGCGGTCATACCCACATTGCCCGGACCCTGCGGCTCAGTGACGGGCGGCTAATCGTCAATCCTGGATCGGTGGGGATGCAATTGCTGCGCGGCTCGCCGGACGCGCATTACGCCATTGTCGAGCGGCGGCAGGGGCGCTGGCAGACGGCGCTGATCGGCGTGCCCTATGACACCGAAGCGGCTGCCCGGCTGGCCGAGGACAATGGCTTTGCCAATTGGGGCGCGGCGATCCGCTATGGCTGGGTGGGGCCGGAGACGCTGGGCTAGAGGTGGTTCCCGGCCTGGCGACAAGGTCCATTCCGGCACAGGCGCGACGGACGCCTTAACCAAGCGTTAACCATAACGGCCCGATCATCATCCACAAGGAAATGGCGTTCTCCGTTTCCCTCGCGTCCCCTGAATCACTGACGCGGTGTAGGGTTAGCTCAGGAGGACGATTCGACAGCCGCCGTTGCGGCGCTCTTGTTCCTCCAGCGTATCCGACGAATGGCGGCCGAAGGCTGCATCATACGACCAACGCCTTTGAGGACGGACTTCTGCATGTCCCTGATTGAATTCGAGCCCGACCGCGTGTCCCATCCGGTGGACCTTGTCGAGCATATCGCATCGATCAACGACTGGACCTTCGAGCGGCAGGATGCCGACGAGATTTCCATTTCCGTCCGCGGCGGCTGGAGCGACTATCACGTGTCGTTCAACTGGATGGAGGACCTGGAAAGCCTCCACATCGCCTGCGCCTTCGATCTCAAGGTGCCCGAGGGACGCCGCAACGAGATCAAGCAGTTGATCAGCCTCGTCAACGAGCAGCTCTGGATCGGGCATTTCGACATCTGGCACAAGGAGGGCGTGGTGCTGTTCCGCAATTCGCACCTGCTCACCGGGGGCGCGGATGTTTCGCCGCAACAATGTGAGGCCCTGCTGCGTTCGGCTACCGATAGTTGTGATCTCTACTATCAGGCGTTCCAGTTCGTCGTCTGGGCCGGCAAGTCGGCCGCCGATGCACTGAGCCATGTGATGTTCGAGACGGTGGGCGAAGCCTGATCCGGTCCATTGCATTGTAACCCGGTCCTGGGGCATGTCTGGGGCTTAGCCTCAGTCAGCCGCCAGGAGCCTTGTCTAAAATGACTAATCTTCGTTCGATCGGTCCCGTCATGCTGGTGGGCGCTGGCAAGATGGGCATGGCGCTGGCGCGCGGCTGGCTCGATGCCGGGCTGCCGGCGAGCAACCTGGTGCTGGTCGATCCGTCGCCGGGTGAGGCCGCGAAGGAACTCGCCGAGGATTATGGGCTCACCATTCACCCGCAGGCGGCGGGCCTCACGCCCAATGTGCTCGTGCTCGCGGTCAAGCCGCAGATCATCGGGGCGGTGATGGAGGGGCTCAAACCCGTAGTGGGACCGCAGACGCTTGTGCTCTCGATCGCGGCGGGCATTTCCATCGAGAAGCTTTCGGCGGGTCTGGAGACCGGACGGGTGGTGCGCACCATGCCCAATACGCCGGCGCAGATCGGCAAGGGTGTCACCGGCGCCGTAGCCGGTCCGGATGTCGATGCGGAGGACCGCGCGGCGACAGATGCGCTTTTGTCGGCAGCAGGGCAGGTGGCCTGGTTCGAGGCCGAGGGCGACCTCGATGCGGTGACGGCGGTCTCGGGTTCCGGCCCGGCCTATGTGTTCAACCTGGTTGAGGCGCTGGCAGCGGCAGGCGTCGCGCAGGGGCTCTCCGAGGCGACGGCCATGCAATTGGCGCGGCAGACCGTGATCGGCGCGGCGGCGCTGATGGAGGCCGATCCGGCGCCGGCCAGCGTGCTGCGGCAGAACGTGACCTCGCCCAATGGAACGACGGCGGCAGCGCTCGGCGTGTTGATGGCCGATGACGGGTTGGCGCCGCTCATGGGCCGGGCGGTCGACGCGGCGCGCAAGCGCAGCGAGGAACTGGGCCGCGGCTAGCCCTCACCGTGGGGTACGGCGGCGGTCGACATGCTCGACCAGCGTGTCGCGGATCGACCTGATCCAGTCGCGCATGTCCCCGTCGCCGGAATCCACAAGAGCCTCCGCACCATCGAGCGCCAGATGCGCGGAGATCAGGTCGCCGTGGCGGCCGGTCAACTGGTAGCGCAGGAAATAGGCGAGGGCCAGATTGGTATCATTGGTCACCCGGAATCCGCCGCCTGCCACAAGGCCATAGCCCGCACGCGCGTTGATCAGCAGTTGAAGGGCATCATCCAGCCGCTGACCCGCATCTGGTGCCGAGGTGTCGAGGCGCAGGTCGTGCAGCATCAGGGCGCCGAGATTGGAACAGGCCTCGCAGCGCGCCGCTGGATAGGCTTCAAGGGCGGGGTCGGCCAGAGCCAAGCGATAGGTCGCGGCGGCGTCGGTCAGGCGATCGGCGCGGATGTGGACCTGGGCGTCGACCAGCAGGGCAAGGGCCTGCCCGGTTTCCACCGATTGTGAGAGAGGCGCCGTCATGCCGTCCACACCTGCATCAAACCTGTCCGTCCGCGGCCTTTTCCGTTAGCCGATCCCGATGACAATTCCACTGGGGTTCAGAGCTTGGCCGTGAGATTGAGCCGATCCAGCACTGGCCGGTCGATGGGGTCGACCATGCCGACGAGGAACCGGCGGACGATCCGTGCAGCCTCGGGGGGCAGAGCGGCGATGGCCGCCTCGATGCGGCTGGCCTGGGTCACCGAGAGCTGGCCGAAGAATTCGCGGCCCTTGTCGGTGGCAAAAAGCAGGCGTTGCCGGCGGTCGGCGTGACCGGTCCGCTGCTCGACATAGCCATTGTCGATGAGCTGGCGCAGGACGCGCGCGAGGCTCTGTTTGGTAATCTTGAGAATGTCGAGCAGGTCGGCTACCGGCATGCCGGGCCGCAGGTTGACGAAGTAAAGTACACGGTGGTGAGCACGTCCGAAGCCCTGCCTCTCGAGCAGGGCATCGGCGTCACCGGTGAAGTCACGATAGGCGAAAAAGAACAGCCCCATGATGTCGAGGGGAAGATGTGCCTGCTCTGCCAGGGAATTTATGTCAGCCATGTTGACATTTTTTCGGTCCGCTGGCATGGTCTCTCCGTCAACGATGTCCTGTTGTCTTATCCCAAAGCCGTTCCGGTTTGCCAAGGGTATGACCCTGATGCATGATTGACAAAACGGCCGGTTCTCCAGGAGCTGGCGCTGATAATGAATTCGGAGAGGAAAGATGGCAGGCGTGCCCATGGACCAGCGCGAAGGCTGGATCTGGTTTGACGGCGAACTCAAGCCCTGGAAGGACGTGAAGGTTCATGTGCTCACGCACGGCCTGCACTATGCCAGCTCCGTATTCGAGGGCGAGCGCGCCTATGGCGGCGAAATCTTCAAGTCGCGCGAGCATACCGAACGGCTGATCCGTTCGGCCGCGACGCTGGACATGAAGCCCTTCCCCTATACGGTCGACGAGATTGAGGCGGCCAAGCAGCTGGTGCTGGAGAAGAACAACCTGGTCGACGCCTATGTGCGCCCCGTCGCCTGGCGCGGCTCGGAAGAGCTTTCGGTGCCGGCGCGCAACAACAAGATTCACCTGGCGATCGCGGCCTGGGTGTGGCCGAGCTACTTCTCGGTCGAGGAGAAGCTCAAGGGCATTCGCCTCGAATGGAGCAAGTGGAAGCGCCCGAGCCCGGAGACCATTCCGTCCTCGGCCAAGGCGGCAGGTCTCTACATGATCTGCACGCTCTCCAAGGACGCGGCCATGGCCAATGGCTTTGCCGATGCGCTGATGCTGGATTATCGCGGCTATGTGGCCGAGGCGACTGGCGCCAACGTGTTCTTCGTCAAGGGCAAGGAGATCACCACGCCGACGCCGGACTGCTTCCTCAACGGCATTACCCGCCAGACGCTGATCGCCCTGGCCAAGGAAAATGGTTTCACCGTGACCGAGCGGCATATCAAGCCCGAGGAACTGAGCCAGTTCGACGAGTGCTTCCTGACCGGCACGGC
>CAMLKN010000214.1 GCA_946480655.1 uncultured Devosia sp.
CCAGTGTGCTCGAACAGGTGGAACTGGTTGCGGTCGTCCAGGCTGGCAAGCTGACCGCCTTCGGACCCAAGGCGCAGGTGCTCGGACTGCAAGCGGCCCCCGAGCGGAGCAAGCCGGGACTGCAGCCGGTTCGCGCAGCGGAGTGACAGGCCATGTTGATCGAAGTCAAAACCACGCAGCAACAGGATGCTGAACCCAAGGGGGCCAAGCGCTTCGAGTTCAGCATAGCCGAACGCCTCACCCGCCTGCCGGCCTACTTCGCACTGCTGATCGTCGGCATCGCGGCCTATATCCGGTCGATAGCAGCCGTGCAGGCCAGCACCCCGGATGTGACCGGTCGGGGCGGGGACAAGGACGGCAGTGCCGGCGAGCCCCGTGACGGCCAGGTGGCCCAGATCGACGATCTGGTCGCCTCGGGAGTCGATGAAACCGAGACAGGCAGCATCGATGATGCCGGTGGCCGGCGGGGTCTCGGTATTGAGCCGGGCAATTCCTGGCCGGCATCCTTCGTGGTCCCGGATTTCCCGCAATTCCATTTTGTCGAGCCCAGCTTCCAGGCCTCGGACCCAAGATCCTTTTCTCCCGCAGCAATGATGGGGTCTCCGGTCAACGATAATTTTGGTGGCCATTCGGGTGGCCCCAGCGGTGAAAGCTCGTTGCCGGTCGCCATTGGCGGCACTGATCCGGCCAGTTCGGACAACGACAATGCGGACGTCCCTGATGCCCCCGGCAGCGATGATGATGATGACGACAACAGCAACAATGCAGGCGCACAGGCCAACAGGGCGCCGGTCGTCATGGGGCCGGTGCGGCTCAACGATGTCTTTGCCGGTCAGGTCATTCTCATCGCTCTCGTTCACCTGCTGCGTGGCGCTTCCGATCCGGATGGTGATGCGCTTTCGGTCGAGGATGTCGTCATCAGTGGTGCCGAACTGGTGGCCACTGCCGAGGGCTGGCTGCTGCAGACCGAACCGGGCATGGTCGGGCCTGTCCTCATCACCTATCGGGTTACCGACGGCGAGGCCTGGGTGGGCCAGGAAGCTATCCTAGAGATCGTTCGCAAGGTCATGGCCCTCGGCGATGATGATGACCTCATCATCGGCTCCCCCTTCGATGATGACATCTTTGGCCTTGGGGGCAACGACATCATCGACGCCCTGGGCGGCAATGATCACGTGGATGGCGGGGACGGTCACGACCACATCAATGGCGGCGACGGTGATGACGTTCTGCTCGGCGGCCTTGGTGACGACGTCATTTTTGGCGGAAACGGCAATGACCTCGTCTATGGTGGCGATGGTGATGATCGTCTCTTCGGGGAAGCTGGCGACGATACCGTCTTCGGCGAGGCCGGCAACGACCATATCGAGGGCGGCGGCGGCAAGGATCACCTCGACGGCGGCGAAGGTCATGACGCGATCCATGGAGGAGACGGTATCGACCGGTTGATCGGGGCCGCCGGCAACGACATGCTTGACGGCGGTCAGGAAGCCGACCTGCTCGAGGGCGGAGACGGCAACGACATCCTGAAGGGCGGGGAGGGTGACGATATCCTCGTCGACGGGGCAGGCGATGATACTGTTCATGGCGAAGCCGGCGACGATACGCTCGTGGCCAGCGCCGGAAACGACATCATGGACGGTGGCGATGGCCATGACACAGGCGACTTCTCGGCTGCTGAACAAGCCGTAGTCATCGATGTGATCGGCAGCACGAGCTATAGCGAAGAGCTGGGCACCGACACTATTGCAAATGTCGAGGAACTGATCGGCGGTGCCGGCGACGACATGCTTGTCGTTGGCGGCAAGGCCATGGTCCTCTCGGGTGGCAAGGGCAAGGACACATTCGTTTTCGAGGTCACCGACCTCAATCCCGGCCTTAGTGACAATGTCGTGCACAAGATCCTGGATTTCGTGGTGGGCGACCGTGTGCGGGTGAGCGACTACGACATGGACAGAGCGGCCAGGGATGCCGAACGCGACATGTTCGAGGCCGTTTACGGCGACCGCGACGACGACGCCTGGCTGCGTTCGGATGTACCGTTACAGGTCTCACATGAACTCATCGACGACGAGAACTGGACCATCATCGTGGCCGATCTCAACGGCGACAGCATTTACGACCTGGCAGTCAACATCCAAGGCGTGATGCTCACGCCGCCCGATAACCTTGCCTGATCAGTACCGAGTTAGGGAGAAGACCAATGACGGCGATCGATGCAGCTGGACTTTTCGGAGAGGCCGGAGGGCCGGCGACCAACGGCAAGGACCGCGACCCGGCGGCGTTCTCGATGCGCGGCCGCGTGATCTGGGGAACGCTGTTTGCCCTGGCCCTGGTGGGCGGCATCGGAGGCTGGGCGGTTACCGCCAAGCTCTCGGGTGCCGTGATTGGGCAGGGGACTGTGCAGATCGACGAGGATCTCAAGGTGGTCCAGCATGTCGATGGCGGTGTGGTCCGTGAGATCGCCGTTCGCGTGGGCGAGCGTGTCACGCAGGGGCAGGTGCTGTTGCGGCTCGACGCGACCCAGGCCCAGGCCGAACACGCCATTCTCAGCGGCCAGATTGTCGAGCTCGAGGCCCGGCGTTTCCGGCTTCTGGCGGAACGCGACAACCTGACGGGTCTCGATGTCCCGGCCAGCTTCCTCGCGGAGAATCCACTTGGACAGGTCGCCGTGGATGAGGAGACCCAGCTCTTCGACAGCAACCTCGCCTTCCGCACCACCCAGCTCGACCAGATGGAACTGCAACTGAGCCAGCTGGAGCAGGAAATCATCGGGCTCGAAGCGCAGCAGGCGGCCAATGCCAATGAGTTCGAACTGGCCAGTGCCGAACGCGCCCGCCTCCGCGAGCTGGCGTCCGGCCAATTGGTCGAGTCGTCGCGCCTGACCGCCGCCGAGCGCGACACGGCGCGGCTCGAAGGGCAGATGGGCGAGGTGGACGCCGCCATTGCCCGAGCCCAGTCCCGCATCAGCGAACTGCAACTGCGGATCATGGGGATGGACAGCGACCGTCGCACAGTCGCGCAGCGCGAATTGCGGGCCGTCGACGCTCAATTGGCCGAATTGCGCGAGCGCCTTAATGCGGCCACGGCACGTCTGGACCGCGTCGACATCGTCGCGCCCGCTTCGGGGGTGGTCAACGAGCTCAATGTCTCGACCGTGGGCGGCGTGATTTCACCGGCCGAGCGCCTGCTGACTATCGTACCGGACGATGCCGACCTCACGATCGAGTTCCGCGTTGCCGTGACCGACATCGACCAGGTGACGGTCGGCAAAGACGCGACCCTGCGCTTCTCGGCCTTCAACCAGCGCGTCACACCGGAGGCCGATGGCGTTGTGACCAGGGTCGCGGCAGCTGCGCAGGTCGATCAGGCAACTGGCCAGAGTTACTACACCGCCGATGTCGAGGTCATGGATGGGGCCGTCGATGTAACTCAGCTGGTTCCCGGCATGCCGGTGGAAGTCTTCGTCCAAACCGAGGAACAGTCCGCCATTGCCTATTTCATGAAGCCCTTCACCGACCAGGTCTCGCGGGCCTTCAGGGAAGACTGAGACCCTATTGGGTCTGGCGCTGGTCGAGCAGGCGGATGTCGGCGTAGAGCTCGGCTGCCTTCTCGGCCTCGCCCGCTTCAATGGCGCTCGTCAGCGCGATGAACATCTTGACGCTCTGGTCGCGATAGGCCGGGCCGGGCATGGCATGGTCGCGGGTCAAGGCCAGGGCCAGGGTCAGTTCCACCACACCCAGGATTGATCGGAGCAGGGGGTCGCGCCCTGCTTCCGCGATCACCGCATGCACTTCGAGGCAGGCCAGCCCGAACTGCTCAAGACTGTCCCCCGACGTTTCCATCTGGTGACACCAGTATTTGAGGAGGCGCACATGCTCGGCCGTGCGGTGTCGGCTGGCCAGAGCGATCGCCGGCGCCTCCAGGGCGGCGCGGACGCGGAACAGGCTCTCGTAAAGCTCCCGATCGGGCGGGGCATGGAAATGCCACGCGAGCACCTGCGGGTCGAAGAAATTCCAGCGGCTCTTGGGCGAAACGCGGGTGCCGACCTTGGGCCGGGCCTCGACCAGACCCTTGGCTTCGAGCGTTTTCAGCGCCTCGCGCAACACCGTGCGCGAGACGCCGTATTGCTCCATCATGACCGCGTCACTGGCGAGGACAGAGCCGATCGGAAACTCACCGGCAACGATGGCGTTACCGATTTCATTGATGACGAAATTGTGGAAATTGCGTGCAGCGCGCCGCCCCGACAGCGAGCGGATGAGACTGCCGGTTTCGATCATGGCCGCGCATTCCCGGCGCCAACGGTGGGGTCAGGCATGACCCGCGCCGAACGCAAACCCACCATCTATGACGCTTTCTCTCCCTGTGCGGAGGCTGCGAAGATCAGCCGCTGCAGAACGATGAACAGGAACAACAGCGCGCCGATGACGATCTTGGTCCACCAGCTCGACAGGCTCCCGTCGAAGATAATGTAGGTCTGTACCAGGCCCAGTAGCATGACCCC
>CAMLKN010000215.1 GCA_946480655.1 uncultured Devosia sp.
CGCTCGACCTGCGCGTCAATGCCCTCAAGGCCACGCCCGAAAAGGTCATGAAGTCTCTGGTGCGTTTCTCGCCGCAACTCGCTGCCATCGCCCCCTTCGGCATCACCATGCCGGCGGGCCCGCGCGATGCCCGCACCCCCAATGTCACCACCGACGAAGGCTACCTCAAGGGCTGGTTCGAGGTGCAGGACCAGGGCAGCCAGATCGTTGCCGCGCTGGCCGGTGCCCGCGAAGGCGAACAGGTGCTCGACCTTTGCGCCGGGGCAGGGGGCAAGACCCTGGCCCTGGCCGCCACCATGGGCAACAAGGGCCAGATTTTCGCCTATGACGCCGATCGCTCCCGTCTCGCCCCCATCTACGATCGCCTGAAGCGCAATGGCGTGCGCAATGCGCAGGTCCGTGCCCCCAATCCCGGCGCCCTCGACGATCTCGTCGGCAAGCTCGATCGCGTCGTCATCGATGCGCCCTGCACCGGTACCGGAACCTGGCGCCGCCGTCCGGACACAAAATGGAAGCTGACGCCCGAACTTCTCGCCCAGCGGCAGACCGAGCAGGCGGCGCTCCTCGCCGAAGGCGTGCGCTATCTCAAGCCCGGCGGCACGCTGGTCTATATCACCTGTTCCATCCTCCCCGAGGAGAACGACGACCAGGTCGCCGCTTTCCTCGCCGACCATCCTGGCTTTGAAACGCTCGATGTGGCCAAGGCCTGGCGACAGGCGCTGACCACCGACATCCCACCCGGCCTCGTCACCGCTGGCGGCGGCATCTGTCTCACGCCGCGCCGCACCAATACCGACGGCTTCTACTGCCACCTCCTGCGCAAGGCTCCTTGACCCGGGCGCGAAGCGCACCTCTCCCTCTGGGAAGAGAGTCGACCCTCGGGCCACGACCCGAGGTTCGGCGCAACGCGCCGGGTGAGGGGGCCTTCGCTCGAGTGGCCGTTGCCGATTTGAACCACTCAGCCCCAACCTCCGTTCTTCTTTCGACACCCGTCGCAACGGAGACCCGCCATGTCCGCCACCACAGCCGATTACCGCACGCCGCAATCCTGGATCGCCCTGGCGGTGTTTCTCGCTCTCGTCATTGGTGTCGGGGCCCTTGTCGGCACGCAGTCCCAGCCGGGCGCGTGGTACGAGAGCCTCACCAAGCCACCGCTCAATCCGCCCAATTGGGTCTTCGGTCCCGTCTGGTTCGCGCTCTATGTCATGATTGCCCTGGCCGGCTGGCGCATCTGGGTCGCCGCCCCGCAATCGACCGCGATGAAGTTCTGGGGTGCGCAGATGCTGCTCAACTGGGCCTGGTCACCGGTGTGGTTCCTCGCGCAGATGCCCTGGGCCGCTTTCGTCATCCTGGTGGCCATGTGGCTCGCCATCGCTGGCTTCATCGTCACCGCCCGCCGGCATGACGGCATCGCCCCGTGGCTCTTCGCACCCTACCTCGCCTGGGTGACGTTTGCGGGATACCTCAACCTGTCCATCGCCTTGCTGAACTAGGCCGGCTGGGGCACGGCGCGGCGCAGGCTCCGCCCCTCCAGCGTCCGCGCCCAGGCGATGACCGGCGCTTCGAGCCAGCGGTACGAGGCGGCAGCAATGATCACCGTTAGTCCCACCGATGCCCCCGTCGCCGTCAGCCAGAGCGCCCCGTCAGTCATGGCGCCGAAGACGAACTTCGGCACGAAATAGGTCTGGATCAGATTGATGACGATCGTGTGGTAGATGTAGATCCCGAACGAGATCTGCGCCACGAAGCGGGTCGCCGGATTGTCGAGCAGCCGCCCCACCAACAGGGTAGACGGCCCCGTTGCCAGCACGACGCCGATCAGCAGATGCATGGTGGGAAAGCGATAGGGCACATCGAGCCAGCCATAAAGCTCGCCGGCCTCCCGATAGGCCTCGCCCCACATATAGGTCGTGACCGCCGCCAATGCCGTGACGCAGATCACATCCATGACCCAATGGCGGATGCCGGCGATCAACACCTGCACTCCGCCCGCCAGCGCCCCCAGGGCGAACATGGCGAAGAAGGCGAAGGGGTTGAACCAGGGCATCCAGGTCTTGGCGCCACCCTGCAGGCCATGTTCCCAACCCATGCGATGCGGGTCGACGACGACCCACGAGCTGAACGCCACGTGGCCGAGCAGCGCCAGTGCGGGAACGCCAAGAAAGACCAGTCTCGTGGCCCAGCGGGGCAGGCGGCCGGCCAGGGCAAACATGCCGAGAAAGCCCAGCGGCAACAGCACATAGGAGGTGACCTCGAAGCCGATGGACCAGAGCGGACCATTCACTTCGACGGGAAAGAGCGTCATCCAGTGCCAGTCACTGACAAGGAAGAAGCCCGCGAAGTAGCGGATCCACAGCCAGATATCGGGCGTTGCCTGCCAGACCAGGATGCTGAGCACGAACGTGACAGTGAGCGCTACCCAGAACCCCGGCAGTATGCGCGCCGCGCGGCGCAGGGCGTAGATGCGCAGGGACGGCATGTCCTCGCCCCGGTCCATCGCCTGCCAGAAGGGACGGGCCAGCAGGAAGCCGCTCAGCACGAAGAAGATACCCACCCCGAACGTGCCGCCATTGGCCAGGACCTGCGCTATGTCTGGGTCACCCAGTGGCGAGCGGAAGTCGATCCTCTGCGTCAGGTGGTGGAACAGCACGATCAGGCACGCGCTCGCGCGCACGAAATCGGCGCCAAGCAACCGGCCATCAGGATTTTGCATGCTTCCCCCCTTCTGCATGGACGTTCCTCCAACGCCCCGCTTGCGGAATCCGCTGACTGTGGCTAAAGCCTCGCCATGCAGCACCCAGACACCGCCTCCCTCAACGACACCATTCTCATTGTCGACTTTGGTTCGCAAGTCACACAGCTGATTGCGCGTCGGATTCGCGAGACGGGTGTCTATTGCGAAATCCATCCCTTCCAGTCGGCCGGCGCCGCCTTGGCGGCCCTCAGGCCCAAGGGCGTCGTGCTCTCGGGCAGCCCGGCCTCGACGCTGGACCAGAACGCGCCGACGATCGATCCGGCCATCCTTGATGCCGGCGTCCCGATCCTGGGGATCTGCTATGGTCAGCAGGCTCTCTGCATGGCCCTGGGTGGCAAGGTGGAAGCGGGCCACCATCGCGAATTCGGTCGCGCCGAAGTCGTCGTGCACCAGGCCAATGCCCTCTCTGAAGGCGTCTGGGACCTTGGCACCAGCCACCAGGTCTGGATGAGCCATGGCGACCGCGTCGTGGCGCTGCCCGAAGGCTTCGAAGTCGTCGGCACCTCGGCCAATGCGCCTTTTGCCATGATTGCCAACGAAGCGCGCCGCATCTGGGCCGTGCAGTTCCACCCCGAAGTGGTGCACACCCCGGATGGGGCCAAGCTCTACGCCAACTTCGTCCACCACATCTGCGGCATCGACGCCAACTGGACCATGCACGCCTATCGCCAGAAGATGGTCGAGAAGATCCGCGAACAGGTCGGGTCCGGGCGTGTCATCTGCGGCCTTTCGGGCGGCGTCGACTCCTCCGTCGCGGCCGTGCTGATCCATGAAGCCATCGGCGACCAGCTCACCTGCATCTATGTCGATCACGGCCTGATGCGGCTCAACGAGAGCGAGCAGGTCGTCACCATGTTCCGCGACCAGTTCAATATCCCGTTGGTCCATGTCGATGCCGAAGACCTTTTCGTCGGCGAGCTGGAGGGTCAATCCGACCCCGAGACCAAGCGCAAGATCATCGGCCGTCTGTTCATCGAAGTCTTCGAGGCCGAAGCCAAGAAGCTCGGCGGCGCCGATTTCCTGGCGCAGGGCACGCTTTATCCCGACGTCATCGAATCGGTGTCCTTCACGGGCGGCCCCTCGGTCACCATCAAGTCGCACCACAATGTGGGCGGACTGCCCGAGCGCATGAACATGAAGCTCGTCGAGCCGCTGCGCGAGCTGTTCAAGGACGAAGTCCGCGCCCTCGGCCGCGAACTGGGCATCCCCGAAAGCTTCATCGGCCGGCATCCCTTCCCGGGGCCGGGCCTCGCCATCCGCTGCCCCGGCGGTATCACCCGCGAAAAGCTCGATATCCTGCGCCAGGCCGACGCCATCTATCTCGACGAGATCCGCAAGTCCGGCCAGTACGACAAGATCTGGCAGGCCTTTGCCGTGCTGCTCCCGGTGCAGACCGTCGGCGTCATGGGCGATGGCCGTACCTACGAATTCGTCTGCGCCCTTCGCGCCGTGACCTCGGTCGATGGCATGACCGCCGACTTCTACCAGTTCGACATGAACTTCCTCGGCAAGACGGCCACGCGCATCATCAACGAAGTCCGCGGCATCAACCGCGTCGTCTACGACGTGACCTCCAAGCCGCCAGGAACGATTGAGTGGGAGTGACTTGCGGCGGCGCCACGCGCCGCAAAATCAGTCCGGTGGACTGATTTTAGCAAGTCACGCCCGGAGAGCTATGCTCGCAGGGCCAGGCGGCGGCGCCACGCGCCGCAAAATCAGTCCGGTGGACTGATTTTAGCAAGTCAC
>CAMLKN010000216.1 GCA_946480655.1 uncultured Devosia sp.
CCACTATGCCCGTCAAAGGCCCGGCGTCGGTGGATTGGTGATCCGGCACGAACTGCCGCAACTGGCCATCGGGCGCATGCTGGGCGGTTCGTTGCAGGCCCGGGCTTTGGCCTTCCTGGCATTGAGCCAGGATGCCAGCGGCGCCGACCTTGCCGGCCTGCGCGACCTCACCAAATCCTCGGCCGCCCAGACGGGGCTTGAATCCATGCTGGCCTCGGAACACGTGCTGGGCGGGCGCAGCTTTGCCGCCAGCAGCCGGGTCAATGCCGCCCGCGCCAATCTCCATCTCTTCGGGGTCGTCGAGGGCGAGGACGACATGATCCGCATGGGCATGGTGCGCGACATCACCCTGCCATTTGTGGAGCGCTACCTCGCGCCGCTGCTGGGCGAGTTGCAGGCCGCCAATCTGGATGCCGATGGCAAGCCGGTGGCCCCCGACCAGCGCATCTTCAAACTCGGTCCGGCGGCCCTGCTGCGCCATCCCCGCCGGGCCAGTGGGGCTCTCTTGCGCCTGCTCGCAAACCCGGCGCTCTACCGGCTGGGTTTCTGGGTCCTGCGTAATCTCCTGCCCTCGGGCGGTGCCGGCCGGTCTGAGCGTGCTGCGAGTCTGCCCCGTCAATTGCGCGACCATGCGATCTTCGCCGAACGCGAACTGGCCCGCCTGCGCTGGACCTATCTGCGCCTCAGCCTCAGCTTCCAGCTCGAACTGGCTGGCGCCCAGATCGTGCTGCAACGGTTCGGCCAGCAGGTCGAATGGCTGGTCTCCATGCTCGCGCTCTGCCACCATGCCGCGGCAGCTGACGAAACCCAGTGGCGCGTGGCCGACCTGCAATGCGCGCTGCTGCGCGAGCGGGTTCTGGCGGGCAAGGCGGGCCTGAAAGGAGGGCGGTTGCGGACCCTGCGTCGCCGGATCGCGGCCGTCGGCGGGGATGTCGCTGCCCAACGCTCCTCGCTTCTCGCCGATATCGCGCCCGAACCCTTCGCCCATCCGTTCCACACATCCGGGCCAAGCTGAGACTTGCACCTGAATATGTTATGTGACATAACTAAATTGTCAGGGAGGAGCTCATGACACATCAGGCAAGCCCGATCCGCCGCGTGCGCTTGGGCAATATGGCCGCGACCGCCGACCGGCGGCCGGACGGATCGATCATTTTGCAGTCCAGCGCCACGCTCGGCGCCTATCCGCGCTCGATTGTCGATGCGCTGGCCGAATGGGCCGAAAAGACGCCCGAGGCCATGCTGATCGCCGACCGGCAGGGCGAGGGCTGGCGCAAGCTGAGCTTTGCCGAAGTGGCCGAACGTATTCAGCCCCTGGCTCAGGCTCTGCTCGATGCCGGGCTGTCGCAGGAGCGGCCGCTGATCATCCTCTCGGGCAATGAGATCGAGCACTTCCTGCTTGGCCTGGCGGCCATCTGGGTCGGCATACCCTATGCTCCCATTTCCCCGGCCTATTCGTTGATCTCCACCGATT
Source organism: uncultured Devosia sp. (assembly GCA_946480655.1). The sequence continues at coordinate 1,475 of CAMLKN010000216.1, forward strand.
ACGGCAAGCTCCGGCATATTGCCGGCCTCCTGACCCCCGGCATGATCTATGCCAGCGATGGCGCAAAATTCGCGCCGGCCATCGACGCCGTCTTTGGTCCCGATATTCCGCTTATCGTGCGGTCCAATCCGGTCGACGGTCGTTCGGTCAGCCTGTTCGATGACCTGCTGAAGACGCCGGTGACCCCCGCCGTCGCCGCCGCGCATGCGGCCATCACGCCCGACACTGTTGCCAAGGTTCTCTTCACCTCCGGCTCCACCGGCCTGCCCAAGGGCGTGATCACCACCAATCGCATGATGGCCTGCAACCAGCAGATGATCCGCCAGGCGCTGGCCTTTGTCACCGATGAGCCGCCGGTGCTGCTCGACTGGATGCCCTGGAACCACGTTGCCGGCGGCAGCCACAATACCGGCATCGCCATCTACAATGGCGGCAGCTTCTATATCGACGATGGCCAGCCCACGCCGGCCCGCTTCGGTCGCACGCTGGAAAACCTCGGCATGGTGCAGCCGACTTTCTTCACCAACGTGCCCAAGGCCTATGAATTCCTCGTCGGTGCCTTCGACGATCATCCCGAAGCCCGCCGCAACCTCTTTGCCCGCGTCAAGGTGCTGCAATATGCCGGGGCGGGCCTGCCCCAGCATGTGTTCGAAGGCCTGCATCGGGCCGCCCTGCGTGAAGCGGGCGAGCGGATCATGATCATCACCGGTTATGGCTCAACCGAGACCGCGCCCTTCGCCTCCACCACCACCTGGCCGGTGGAAGAAGCGGGTCATATCGGCCTGCCGGCCGCCGGCATCGCCTTCAAGCTGGTGCCCAGCGGCGACAAGACCGAGCTCAGGCTAAAGGGCCCGAACGTCACCCCCGGCTATTGGCGCGACGCCGAAAAGACCGCCGAGGCCTTTGACGAGGAAGGCTTCTACAAGATCGGCGACGCCGTCCGCTTCGCCGATCCCGAAGACCTCTCCAAGGGTCTGGTCTTCGACGGCCGTGTCACCGAGGACTTCAAGCTCTCGACCGGCACCTGGGTCAATTTCGCCGCCGTGCGATCGGGCGTCATCGCCGCCTGCGCACCGATGATCCGCGACGTGGTGCTGACCGGTCTCGACAAGAACTTCATTGGCGCCATGATCTTTCCCGATCTCATCGCCTGCGCCCGCCATGCCGGCCTGCCGGCCGATGCGGAGGCCGAGGCTATCCTGGCCCATCCGGCGGTGCGTGAGAAATTCGCGCAAAGCCTCGCCGCCCTGGCCGACAAGGCCACGGGCAGTTCCAACCATGTCGCGCGCGCCCTGCTGCTGGTCGACCCGCCCGATATCGACAGGGGCGAAGTCACCGACAAGGGCTCGATCAACCAGCGCGCCGTGCGCTCGCACCGGCCTGAGCTGGCGGAAAGCCTCTATGCCGAACCGCCCGGCCCCGACATTTTCGTTCTTGCCCGGAAAGGGAGCTGATCCATGAGCAAAGGCCTCCGCCTCACCTTCGACGACGCCTTTCTGCTCGGCGGCGCCCGCACCCCCTTCGTGGACTATCGCGGCGCGCTGAGCGAGATTTCGCCCATCGACCTCGGCATCAAGGCGGCGCGGGCCGCCATTGAGAAGACGGGCGTCAAGGCGGCCGATATCGGCCACACCATTGCCGGCTCCATGGCCCAGGCCTCGTTCGACGCCTATGTCACCCCGCGCCATATCGGCCTTTATGCCGGCGCCCCCATCGAGGCGCCGGCGCATCTGGTGCAGCGCATCTGCGGCACCGGCATCGAGGTCATCACGCAAGCTGCAGACTCGGTATCGCTTGGCCGCGTCGACCTGGCGCTGGCGGCGGGCTGCGAGTCCATGAGCCGCAACCCCATCGCGGCCTATACCCACCGCAATGGCTTTGCCATGGGCAAGGTCGAGTTCAAGGACTTCCTCTGGGAAGCGCTCTACGACCCGGCCGGCTGCGTCAACATGGGCGACACGGCGGAGAACCTTGCCAAGCAATATAGTATCGGCCGCGAACGCGTGGACCGCTTCGCCGAGCGTAGCTTCAACCGCGCCATTGCCGCCCGCGATGCCGGCATCCTGGCCGAGGAGATCGTGCCGGTGATCACCGAGACATTTGAAATCGAGACACTCGACAAGCGCGGCATCAAGCTGCCGCGCGGGGTCGAGAGCGTCGACACCGACAGTCATATCCGCCCCTCGCCCTATGAGGTTCTGGCCAAGCTGCGCCCCGCCTTTGGCGGCGTGCAGACCGGCGGAAATTCCTCGGCCATCGTCGATGGGGCAGGGGCCGTGCTGGTCGCCTCGGGCGCCTATGCCAAGGCCAATGGCCATAAACCGCTGGCCCGCATTCTCGCCAGCGCCGCCGTCGGCGTGCCGCCGCAGATCATGGGCATCGGACCGGCCCCGGCCATTCGCGCCGTGCTGGAAGTGGCGGGCATGCGGCTCGACCAGATCGACCGCATCGAGATCAACGAGGCCTTCGGCGCGCAGATCCTGGCCTGCGTCGATGAACTGGGGCTCGACGAGGACAAGCTCAACGTCAATGGCGGCGCCATTGCCATCGGCCATCCGCTCGGGGTCACCGGCATTCGCCTTGGGCTGACACTGGCGCTCGAACTCAAGCGCTCGGGCACCCGCTACGGCATCGCCTCGGCCTGTATCGGTGGCGGGCAGGGCATTGCCATGCTGATCGAGAACCCGGAGGCCGCGTGATGAATATTTCCGGCAGGATCGCCTTCGTCACTGGCGGCGCCTCGGGTCTGGGCGCTGCCACGGCCCGGACTCTTGCGGCGGCCGGCGCAACCATCGGCATTTTCGACCGCGATGCGGCCAAAGGTGAGGCCATGGCCGCCGAACTGGGCGGAAGGTTCTTCGCGGTGGATGTCTCGGATGCGGCCAGTGCCGAAGCGGCGATCAAATCGGCCGTCGAAACCCTCGGCGCCCCCTCGGTTCTCGTCAATTGTGCCGGTATCGGCACAGCCGGTCGCATTGTCGGGCGCGATGGCCCCATGGCGCTCGATGCCTTCACGCGGGTCATCA
>CAMLKN010000217.1 GCA_946480655.1 uncultured Devosia sp.
AGCTCTCGTTCTGATTCCATCAGAACGAGAAATGCTCTAGTGGATCGACCCCATGAAATCCACCCGGCGCAGTTCGACCGGGGACAGCAGCCGGTTGTGCGCCACCACCACCGAATGCAGCTTGCCCTCGATCTCCCGCGCCCAGAAATCGAGGAACGCCTTGAGTTCCGGGAATTTCGGGGCGAGGTCGTATTCCTGCCAGATATAGACCTGCAGCAGCGATGGCAGGTCGGGCATATGGTAATGGATCTGGGCTGTGGTCAGCCCATATCCGTCGAGTTGCTTGAGGAAGGCGCGGTCCACCATTTCTTGTCTCCACCGTCGAACCTGACCCCATAATTCTGAGCACGAACAGGCGGTTAGGGCAAATCAGCACTCTTCGTGAAAGAGTGCCAAAAAATTCGTGCCTTGGGTCTTGAAACCCGTTTTTGCCACTCCAATCTCACCTCTCGCTTCCTCCCGGGAATGCCGGGAGAAGCTTCCGACATGTCATCGATTGGAGGTTCGAAGATGGGATTCCGTCCCTTGCATGACCGCCTGGTTGTCCGCCGCGTAGAGGCCGACGAAAAGACAGCCGGTGGCATCATCATTCCCGACACAGCCAAGGAAAAGCCTGCCGAAGGCGAAGTCGTCGCCGTCGGCCCCGGCGCCCGCAACGAGAAGGGCGAGATCGTCGCTCTCGACGTCCGGCCCGGCGATCGGGTCCTGTTCGGCAAGTGGAGCGGCACCGAGGTCAGGATCAACGGGGAAGACCTGCTGATCATGAAGGAAACCGACATTCTGGGAATCATCGAACCCGCCGAAACGGCCCGCAAGGCCGCCTGAGGCGCGTTTCAACTAGGGAGCAAATCGAAGAAAAATGGCTGCCAAGGAAGTCAAGTTCTCGTCTGACGCGCGCGAAAAGATGCTGCGCGGCGTGGATACGCTTGCAAACGCGGTCAAGGTGACCCTCGGCCCCAAGGGCCGCAACGTGGTCATCGAGAAGAGCTTTGGCGCACCGCGCATCACCAAGGACGGCGTGAGCGTCGCCAAGGAAATCGAGCTTGAGGACAAGTTCGAGAACATGGGCGCGCAGATGCTGCGCGAAGTCGCCTCCAAGACCAATGACCTGGCCGGCGACGGCACCACGACCGCCACGGTCCTGGCCCAGGCCATCGTCAAGGAAGGCGCCAAGGCCGTTGCCGCCGGCATGAACCCCATGGACGTCAAGCGCGGCGTCGATCTGGCCGTCGGCAAGGTTGTCGAAGACCTCAAGAGCCACGCCAAGAAAGTCACCTCCAATTCCGAAATCGCCCAGGTCGGCACCATTTCGGCCAATGGCGATACCGAGATCGGCCGCTTCCTCGCCGAAGCCATGGAAAAGGTCGGCAATGAGGGCGTGATCACCGTCGAGGAGGCCAAGACCGCCGTCACCGAACTCGAAGTGGTCGAGGGCATGCAGTTCGATCGCGGCTACCTCTCGCCCTATTTCGTCACCAATGCCGAAAAGATGCGGGTCGAGCTCGAGGATGCGCTCATCCTCATCCACGAAAAGAAGCTCTCCAACCTCCAGCCCATGCTGCCCCTGCTCGAAAGCGTCGTGCAGTCGGCTCGCCCGCTGGTCATCATCGCCGAGGATGTCGAGGGCGAAGCCCTGGCGACCCTGGTCGTCAACCGCCTGCGCGGTGGCCTCAAGGTCGCGGCCGTCAAGGCCCCGGGCTTTGGCGATCGCCGCAAGGCCATGCTGCAGGACATCGCCGTGCTGACCGGCGGCAATGTCGTGTCCGAAGAGCTGGGCATCAAGCTTGAAAACGTGACGCTCGAAATGCTTGGCCGCGCCAAGAAGGTGGTGATCGAGAAGGAAAACACCACCATTGTCGAGGGCGCCGGTTCCACCGACGATATCCAGGCCCGCGTCCGCCAGATCCGCGCCCAGATCGAGGAAACCACGTCCGACTACGACCGCGAAAAGCTCCAGGAGCGCCTCGCCAAGCTGGCCGGCGGCGTGGCCGTCATCCGTGTCGGCGGCGCGACGGAAGTCGAGGTCAAGGAGAAGAAGGATCGCGTCGACGATGCTCTCCACGCCACCCGTGCGGCGGTCGAGGAAGGCATCCTGCCCGGCGGCGGCGTCGCCCTGCTGCGCGCCTACAAGGCCATTGACGGCCTCAAGGGCGCCAACCAGGACCAGCAGGCCGGCATCGACATCATCCGCCGCGCCATCCTGGCCCCGGCCAAGCAGATCGCCCTCAATGCGGGCGAGGATGGCTCGGTCATTGCCGGCAAGCTGCTGGAAAAGGACGAGTACAACTGGGGTTACAACGCCGCCACCGGCGAATACCAGGATCTCGTCGCGAGCGGCGTGATCGACCCGGCCAAGGTGGTCCGCACCGCCCTCGAGGACGCCGCCTCGGTCGCCTCGCTGCTGATCACCACCGAAGCCCTTGTGGCCGAAAAGCCCAAGAAGGAAACCGCCCCCGCCATGCCCGCCGGCGGCATGGACTACTGAGGCCAAATCAAGGCCCGGCGCCCCGGCGCCGGCCACCTTTGCCTCCGACAGGAGCGCCTTTCCGAAGGCCGGGACTTGTCCCGGCCTTTTTCATTGCCCAAGGGCCCGCTTCAGTCGCATTGCCCCGCGACCCCGCACACGCTAGGGTCCGGCCGCTTGGAACGGGGGGACACATGCTGGATTTGCAGGCGCCACAGCTGCAGCATTTCTGCACGCTGGAAGTCGAGGTGGGCCAGGTCCGGCCGATGGGCATGGGCCGGCTCGGCCAACGGCGCATCATTCCCATCATCGGCGGCCGCGTCAGCGGGCCGCGCCTTAATGGCAGGATCCTGCCCGGCGGCGGGGACTGGATGACCGTCAGCCACGATGGCGTGGCGCAGATGGATGCCCGTTACGCCTTCGAAACCGAGGACGGCGCCATCATCGAGATGATCGACCAGGGTTTTCGCCATGGCCCCGAAGATGTCATGCGCCGCCTGGTCTCCGGCGAGCCGGTCTCGCCAGGCGACTATTACATGCGCTCCTCGATCCGCCTCGAAACCGGCCACAAGGACTATGCCTTCATCAACCGCATGGTCTTCGTCGGCACCGGCGCCAAGACCGCCACCGGGGTCCAGGTCAACATCTATTCCGTGCAATAGAGCCGCGGCGCGGCAAGGACGGTGAGGTTGGACAGGCTCCCCTCACTCGTCTAAAAACCCCGCGGAACGATACCAATTGGGGGGCGAGGGACCGTGTCCGAACCACATGTCATCATTGCGGGCGGCGGCATTGGCGGCCTGGCGACGGCCCTGACCCTGCACCAGATCGGCGTTCCCTTCACCGTCTTCGAATCCGTGCGCGAACTGGCCCCGCTCGGCGTCGGCATCAATATCCAGCCCAACGCCGTCCGCGAACTCGGTGATCTCGGCATCGGCCCGGACCTGCTCGACACGGTCGGCATTCCCGCCCGCGAATGGGCGCTGGTGGGCCTCAACGGCAACGATGTCTATTCCGAGCCGCGCGGGCTCCTTGCCGGCTACAACTGGCCGCAATATGCGGTGCATCGCGGCCGGCTGCACATGCTCCTGCATCGCATCCTGGTGGATCGCGCCGGCCCCGACGCCGTGAAGCTGGGCCACCGCGTCACCGGCTACGAAAAGAACACCGATGGCACGGTCACCGCGCTCATCCAGCGCGCCGACGGCACCAGCTTGCGCGAGAAGGCCACGCTGCTGATCGCCGCCGACGGCATCCATTCCGCCGTCCGCGCCACCATGCACCCCGATCAGCCGCCCATCCACTGGGGCGGCGCCATCATGTGGCGCGGCACCACGCTGGCGAGGCCCATCCGCTCCGGCTCGTCCTTTGTCGGCCTCGGCACCCATCGCCATCGCGTCGTCTTCTACCCCATTTCCCATCCCGACCCGCAAACCGGGCTGGCCATGATCAACTGGATCGCCGAAGTCACGGTCGACAAGGCAGACGGCCGCAACCCCACGGGCTGGTTCCGCCCGGTCGAGATCGCCGAATTCGCCCATCATTTCGATGGCTGGACCTATGACTGGCTGGACGTACCCGACCTGCTGCGGCGCTCCGACGTGTCCTATGAAAACCCGATGATCGACCGCGACCCGGTCGCCACCTGGCACGATGGCCCTGTCGTCCTCATGGGCGACGCCGCCCACGCCATGTATCCAACCGGCTCCAACGGCGCCAGCCAGGCCATCATGGACGCCCGCCACCTCGGCGCCGCCATGCTCGAACACGGCGTCACGCAAGCTGCCCTCGCGGCCTTCGACGCCAAATTCTGCGGCCCGGTCTCGCAACTGGTCCTGCGCAACCGCGGCGCCGGCCCCTTCGGCCTCCTCAACATCGTCGACGAACGCTGCGGCGGCACATTCGACAATATCGACGACGTCGTCCCGCCCGCGGAACGCAAAGAATTCATGGCCAAATACAAGGCCGCCGCCGGCTTCGCCATCGACCAGCTCAACCACGCCCCCCCGACTTTGGCGCCGGGGGCGAGGGTG
>CAMLKN010000218.1 GCA_946480655.1 uncultured Devosia sp.
TCGTCTTCCAGGAATTCCGCCTGCTCGACCACCTGACGACCTTCGAGAATGTCGCCCTGCCGCTGCGCGTGCTCGGCCAGCCGGAAAGCGAATACCGGCCCAATGTCATCGAACTGCTCGAATGGGTGGGCCTCGGCGAGCGCATGCATGCTTTGCCCACCCTGCTGTCGGGCGGCGAAAAGCAGCGCGCCGCCATTGCCCGCGCCGTCATCGCCCGCCCCAAGGTGCTTCTGGCGGACGAACCCACCGGCAATGTCGATCCGGACCTGTCGAGCCGCCTCGTCCACCTGTTTGCCGAGCTCAATCGCACCCTGGGGATGACCATCATCCTCGCGACCCACGAATTGCCCCTGCTCGACCGCTTTGCCTATCCCCGCATGGTGCTCAACAAGGGGGAGCTGACCATCCATGATTAGGCAAGTGCTGGCTCTCCTGCCCCGCCGCGGCGGCGCCGCCCCCATCGTTCCGGAAAAAAGCGTCGCCGGACGCACCCTGCTGCTTCTCGTCACCATCATGGCCTTTCTCTCGGCCGTGACCCTGGGCGGGGTCGTGCTGGTGCAGAAATCGGCCATCGCCTGGTCGGCCGACGTGGGGCGCGAATTGACCATCCAGATCCGCCCGGTCGAGGGCGAAGTGATGGAGAGCAATCTGCGCACCGCCGTGTCGCTGGCGCAGTCGACGCCCGGTGTCGGCAGCGCACGGGCGCTGACCATCGAGGAAAGCCAGGCCCTGCTCGAACCCTGGCTCGGCGCCGGGCTCGATCTCTCGGCCATCGCCATTCCGCGCCTTGTCGTGGTGCAGCTGTCCGATCCGGCCGAGGCCGATGTCGAGCAGTTGCAGCGCAATCTCTCCGCCATCAAGGGCGCGAGCCTCGACACCCATGCCGCCTGGCGGCAACAGCTCAACACCATGGCCGGTACCGTCGTGCTTTCGGGCCTCCTGGTGCTGGGCCTGATCGGCGTTGCCACCGTCTTGGCCATCGTCTTTGCCACGCGCGGCGCCATGGCCACCAATCGCGAAATCGTCGACGTGCTGCATTTCATCGGCGCGTCGAACAAGTTCATCGCCGGTGAATTCCAGGGGCGGTTCCTCTCGATCGGCCTGCAGGGCGGGTTTCTTGGCGCCCTGCTTGCCATCCTCTTCTTTCTGCTCATCGGCGCGGCTGCCGGCAGCGTCCTGCCCAGCGAGGCAACGGCGCAGGTGGGCGTGCTCTTCGGGCAGTTCCTCATCGGCTGGGATGGCATGGCTTTCATCGTCGCCGTCGTGCCGGTGATTGCCGTGCTGACGGCAGTCACGTCGCGGGTGACGGTGCGGCGGTATCTGAGCGAAGCCTCCTAGGGCCAATGGCCTCGCCAATTTCGCCTTTGGCCGCTATGACGGAGGCACAAGCCGGAAACAGGCGGGGGAGTACATGTCGATCAAGGCGGCAATCCAGGCAGTGCGTACGGCGCTGTTCTACATCGTCTTTCTCGGCCAGACCGTCATCCTCGCCGTTCTTGCCGGCACGGTGGGCATTCTCTTCGGCCGCACCCCCTTCGGCTGGGCCATTGCCCGCTTCTGGTGCTGGTCGAACGTGGTCTACCTGCGCGTTTTGACCGGCATGGGCACCCATGTCGAAGGCGCGGAAAACATCCCGCCCGGCGGCTGCATCATCGCCTCCAAGCACCAGTCCGACTGGGATATCTTTGCGATCTTCCCGCATACCGGACGGCCGGCCTATATCGCCAAGAAGGAGCTGATGCGCATTCCCTTCTTCGGCTGGGCGGCCCATTCGCTCGACTGTATCGAGATCGACCGGCAGAAGGGCGCCCAGGCCATTCCCGAAATGATCAAGCAGGCGCGCGCCGCGATCGACCGGGGATGCCGCATCGTCATCTACCCCGAGGGCACGCGCAGGGCAGTGCTGGCGGATGCCGAATACCGGCAGGGGATCGTGCGCATGTATACCGAACTCAATGTCCCGGTCGTGCCGGTGGCGCTCAATTCGGGGCTCTTCTGGGGGCGCAACAGCCTCATCATCTGGCCAGGTCCGGCGCGCGCAAAATTCCTGCCGCCCATCGAGCCCGGTCTTGACCCCGAAGCCTTCCGCACCCGCCTCCATGATGTCATCGAAGCCGAATCGAACCGGCTGACGCTGGAGGCCATCGACCAGGGGCTCGGCCGCCCGCTCGACGCCCGCCTGCGCGCGCGCGTCACCACGCTCCGCAAGGGCATCACCCACTAGATATTGACGAAAGTTGCGAACACAAACATAGATGTAGCGTCACGCCTTGGGAGGGCTTGACGGTCGCTGCAATTTGTTCTAATTTTGTTCTTCTTCTGGGGACGCAGGGGAACGGGAAAATGGTGCCGGGGATCAATCTTCATCGCGCAATCGGACGCCAGCCAGCCCTCTCGCCCTGGCTGGGCCAGTCGGGTCGCGCCTATGCCCTGCGCCCGGAAAATCTCGACAGCTTCGCAATGAGCGAGACGGGCCTCTATGTCATCGCCAAGGGGCCGCATGTGCTCTGGGTCGGCTCGACCCAGGACCTGGTGGCGGACCCCATGAGCCGCACGCGCTTTCGCCTGGCGCTCGACTGCGCGACCCATGTCTTCAGCCTCGACGTGCCCGAGGACCGGCTCGCCGTCATCTGGGATCTCGAACAGGCCCTGCCCGCTCCGGGGCCGGTGGCTCAGGCCGCCTGACCGGTGCCGGCCGGGCTCTCGGCCTGCAATTGCCGCGCCAGCGCCATCAGCGCCTTGTCGTGAATGCCCAGCTGCGTCAGGTGCTCTGCGGTGTTGAGCACGTAATCGACATTGCGGCCTGATATCCCGACCCCGGCCCGGATCATGGCCAGTTGCTGCTCGATACTCAGCTGCCCGGCAAACTGCTCATGCGCTTCGTCGACCACATAGGTCAGCGCCGTGACGCGGCGGCCGTCGGCCAAGGTCACGGGGCGCCACACATCGCGATAGACCGAGGTCACCAGTTCCCGCCCGTCGAGATAGGACCGCACTTCGGACCAGGTCTCGGCCCCGACTTCGAAGACCATGCCCCGGCAAGAGCCGCCGCGCGTCAACCCGAAGACCAGACCCGGCGTGTCGCGCGTGCCGCGATGGTGATGCGAGATGATCGAGAGCGAGCGATGGGCACCGCGCAGCAGCCCCAGTTGCGCGCTTCTGAACGAGAAGCCGGGATTCCAGATCAGCGAGCCATAGCCGAAAACCCAATGGCTCCCACTGGGGCTTTCTGTGTTCATTCCATTCGCCATAGCGCAACCACGATTCCAGTTAGGCTAGCCCTGCACCGGGGGACGGGCAAGCCGCAACCTGTCACCCGATAACGCAGGAGCCGGGCCGTGCAAACCCGCTTCTGGCAAACACGCCTGGCAGGTAAGAAGAAGCCATGAAGAAGCGAATCATCATTCTGGGCAGCGTCGTGCTGCTGGTCGTCATCGCCTGGACCGCGGGCTGGTATTTTGTCGCCGGGCAGGTGCGCCAGCAGGTGGAACTGCTCGCCCTCAACGATGGCGAGACCGCGCCGCAGCTGCAATGCGGCACCCTCAATATTGGCGGCTTCCCCTTCCGCTTCGATATCGACTGCATTGATGCGAGCCTGGTTTCGGCCGACCTCCTGGTGGAAGTGCCGGACATCCGCGCCAGCGTCATGGTGTGGCGACCGACCCATCTTCTGGCCTCGGGCATGGGTCCGGCCCGCATTTCCGACGCCTTTACCGGGCTCCAACAGGAAGTGGCCTGGACCCGGCTGGAAGGCAGCCTGCGTCTCGAGAACTGGCGGATCGCGCGGCTCTCCGTCACCGCCGATGACGTGGTCTGGGTGGACCGGCTCTTTGGCGAAACGGTGATTGCCAGCGCGCCCGCGTTGGAGATGCATCTGCTCGACATGCCCGAACTGCACAATGCCGAGACCGGCCGTGCGGCGCTGGCCGGTTATCTGCGGGCCCAGGACGTTGCGGCGCCAGGCATCGACCTGGCGACGACCAATGCCGAGGTCGAGCTTGAACTGACCGCCCTCCCCGATGATGTCCGCAATTGGGGCGCGGTGCCCTTCCTGCCAGACTGGCAGCAGGCCGGAGGAACACTGCGGATAGTCGGCATCCGTGCCAATGACGGCACCGCAGACCTCAGTGCCAGTGGCGAACTCGCCCTCGATCCGGCCGGCTATCCCACCGGCTCCATCGCCATCGATTCGGTCGGCGTTGCCGAACGCATCGGACCCTATCTCCAGGAGCCCTGGCGGACCCTGGTGCTGGGCGTGCCCGGTGACGATGGCCGGCACAAGAACCAGCTCAATTTCGGTGGCGGGTCGATCTCATCAGGCCTGGTGCCGATCGCGGCATTGGCCCCGCTGTTCTAATTCTTCCCGCAGGGCCGGATGAGGGGGCTCTCACCGCGAGCGCAGGATGCCTTGCTGACATCCCTCACCCGTCTCGGGCTACGCCCGATCCACCCTCTCCCCGATGGGGAGAGGAATA
>CAMLKN010000219.1 GCA_946480655.1 uncultured Devosia sp.
CCCAGATGCACGGCATTGCCCTGGCCGTCGCCGAGCACTTGCACCTCGATATGGCGCGGCTTGCCGAGGTATTTTTCCATATAGACCGAGTCATTGCCGAAGGCGGCCTTGGCCTCGGTGCGGGCGGTGGACCAGGCTTCGAGCAGGTCCTTTTCGGTCTTGGCGACCTTCATGCCGCGACCGCCGCCGCCGGCAGTGGCCTTGATCAGCACGGGATAGCCGATGGCCTTGGCGGTGGTCTTGGCGTCTTCCTCGGTCTCGACGGCGCCGTCGGAGCCGGGGACCACGGGGATGCCCAGTTCAACGGCGGTCTTCTTGGCCGTGATCTTGTCGCCCATGATCTCGATATGGTGGGCGGATGGGCCGATGAAGGTGACGTTGTGTTCCGTCAGGATCTTGGCGAAACGCGCATTCTCAGAGAGGAAGCCATAGCCCGGATGCACGGCGTCGGCGCCGGTGATCTCGCAGGCCGCCATGATGGACGGGATATTGAGATAGCTGTCCTTGGCGGCATTGGGGCCGATGCAGACGCTTTCGTCTGCCAGGCGCACGTGCATGGCATTGGCGTCGGCCGTGGAATGGACTGCCACGGTGGCAATGCCCATTTCCTTGCAGGCGCGCAGGATGCGCAGGGCGATTTCGCCGCGATTGGCGATAAGAACCTTCTGGAACATGGTCGCCCCCTTACTCGATGACGACGAGCGGCTCGCCATATTCGACCGGCTGGGCGTCTTCCACCAGAATGCGGGTGACGGTGCCCGAGCGATGCGCCGGAATCTGGTTCATGGTCTTCATCGCCTCAATGATGAGGACGGTCTGACCTTCAGAGACCTTGGTGCCAACATCGGCGAAAGCCGGCTTGCCCGGTTCGGGAGAGCGATAGGCCGTGCCGACCATCGGGGAAGTCAGGGTGCCGGGATTGGACGCGAGGTCTTCGGTCTTGGCAGGAGCGGCGGCCGGAACGGAGCCGGCCGGGGCGCTCGGCGCGGCAGCGGGTGCTGCGTGCGCAACCGGCGGCGCCATGTACTGCATCGGCGCGGGCGCATAGGCAGGCGCCTCGACAGGATAGGATCGCGTCACGCGGACACGCAGGTCTTCCTGCTCGATTTCGATCTCGGCCAGGTTTTCCTTGTTCAGCAATTCAGCAATGGCGCGGATCAGGTCCTGATCCACTGATGACTTGGTCATTCTGTCGGTCTCCCGGCTTCTCGCGTCGAAGCGTTATTTGAGTTTTTCGGCCAAGGCCATGAGGGCCAGTTTATATCCAAGCGAGCCAAAGCCGCAAATGACACCGAAAGCGACCGAGGACACATAGGAATGGTGCCGGAACGCTTCGCGCTGATGGATATTGGTGAGGTGTACTTCAGCCACCGGCAAAGCCACGGCCCGCAGGGCATCGTGGATGGCAACCGATGTATGGGAATAGGCGGCGGGATTGATCAGGATGCCGTCGGCTGTCCTGCGTGCATCCTGGATCCAGGTGACCAGCTCGCCCTCGTGGTTGGACTGGCGGAAGTCAAGGCTCAGGCCCAGCTCGTCGGCCGTGGCCTTGCACAGCGCTTCGACATCCTTGAGCGTTTCGGAACCATAGGTACCCGGCTCGCGGGTACCGAGCAGGTTGAGGTTCGGGCCGTTAAGGACGAGAACGCGTTTGGTCATGATCCATGCCTTGTGCACCGGCCCTTCCGGCCGGCGCAAGGGCGGTTACACGAAATGCACTGAAAAGGCTAGGGCGTAGGACAACGGGCGTTCGCCTTGCTCTCCGCCTTTATGAACACTGGCTCTTGCCACAGGCGCGCATGTCGGCAATGCGGGCCCGCAACTCGTCCACCCCGATGGCACCGGGAATGATCTCGTTACCGATGATGTAGGTCGGCGTGCCAGTAATGCCCAGCGCCTGGGCGATTTCATAAGACGACTGAATGGTTTGGGCCACGCTGTCCGAACCCATCTGCAGTTCGAGTTCCACTGGGGAAAGGCCAAGGTCCTGTGCCGCGGCGAGGGCCACGGACTTGTCGACCTTGCCGCGGCTGGTGAACAGCGCCTGGTGGAAGTCCCAGTACTCGGCATCGCTCTGGCCGACGAGCACGCCAATCCGGGCAGCGTCGATGGATTCGTTGGACAGGATGGGGAATTCCTTGAGCACGATCCTGAGATTGGGGTCTTCGGCGAGCAGTGCGGCCATATCGGGCAGTGCCGCACGGCAGTATCCGCAATTGTAGTCGAAGAACTCCACAAGCGTGACATCACCCTCGGGATTGCCAAGAACCACCTGATCCGGCGCATTGAAGATCTTGTCCTGCATGGTCGCCATTGCGGCAGTCGTGCGTTCGGTCTCCTCGCTGCGCAGCGTCTCTTCGAGTGCAGTCGACATGCGCTGGAGGAGCTTGGGGTCGCTGAGCAGGTATTGCTCGATCATCGGATTGAGCACGGCCGGGTCGATGGTCGCCTGTTCTGCCGGCTCTGCTGCGGGAGCAGCGGCCTCGAGGGCCGCCTGCTCGGCCAGAACCTCCTCCACGATGGCACGAACGGCAACCGTATCGGTCTGTGCCTGAGGCTGGTTCACGACGGCGTAGCCCAGGGCGCCGGCAAGGAGGCCCGCAACAGCGGCCAGAACAATGGAAAGGCGATTCATCTTGGCTCCAGGCGAGTCGATATCGGGCTTGTCTAGCAGACCTTGCGACAAGTTTGGCAGCGTGTCGTTGGCAGCCCGTTTACGGCGGCTTCAATTGTTGTTGAGAACGGGGGCGCTTCGGGTTACGCCCGAGCAACTGCGGAGCTTGCATGACCACTTCTGCCGACGGGCTGATGCCCTTTTACGCAATGGATATCCTGAAGCGCGCCAAGGCTCTGGAGGCGCAGGGACGGACGGTCTGTCACCTGGAAGTCGGTGAGCCTGGGGCGCCCCCGGCGCCGCGCGTCATTGAGGCCGTCGCAAGGGCGCTGCCGGAGCCGCAGGGCTATACCAATGCCAAGGGGCTCGCCGAATTGCGGGAGGGCCTGGCCCGCTATTATGAACGCCAGCATGGCGTCGCCGTCGATCCGGAGCTGATCATGGCCACCATGGGGTCGTCGGCCGGGTTCATCCTGGCTTTCCACACGGCCTTCAAGCCGGGTGCGCGCATCGCCATCACCAGACCTGGTTATCCGGCCTATGTGAATACGTTGCTGGGACTGGGATTTGGCATCGCCGAAATCCCGGTGACGGCTTCCAATGACTGGCGGCTGACGGGAGCCCAGATCGAGACTGCTCACGCGCGGCAACCTTTCGATGGGCTACTCTTTGCCAGCCCCGCCAACCCAACCGGGGCGGCGGTGAACCGGGAGCAGTTGGCCGACATCGTCAACACCTGCGCGCGACTGGGCGTGACCTTGATTTCAGACGAAATCTATCATGGCCTCGACTATGCCGGTCCGTCGGTCAGCGCACTGGAGCTCTCGCAGGACGCCATCATCATCAACAGTTTTTCCAAATACTACTGCATGACGGGGTGGCGGATCGGCTGGATGGTGCTGCCGGAGAGCCTGATCCGGCGGGCGGAAATCCTGCAGCAGAACCTCTTCATCTCGGCGCCGACGCTGAGCCAGATCGCGGCCACGGTGGCGCTGGGCGAGCGCGATTATGCCGAGGAGCAGAAGGCTGCCTATGGGCGGAACCGGCTGTTGCTGGGGCAGGGGCTGCGCGAGATCGGCTTTGATTTCCCCCATGAAGGTGACGGCGCCTTCTATGCCTATGCCGGGATCGGGAAATTCTCCAATGATGCGATGGACTTCTGCCTCAGGATGCTGGACGCGGCCGGCGTCGCCGCAACGCCGGGTATCGACTTCGACCGTGTCGATGGCAATGGCTTTGTCCGCTTCAGCTATGCCGGAACCCGCCAGACGATTGAAGATGCGCTGGAACGGATGCGGCGTTTCGTGACGGCGGGGGCGTAGCTTGATCCCTACACTGGAAACAGACCGACTGGTCCTGAGGCCGCCTGTGATGGCGGACTATCCCGCCTATGCGGATTTCATGGCATCGGACCGGTCCCGAATGATGGGCGGACCACACCGGGGCTGGGCGGCGTGGGGTCTGTTCTCCAGCGATGTCGCCATGTGGGAACTCTATGGCCACGGAGCGCTGATGATCGATCGCAAGGACGACGGAGCCTGTGTCGGCCAGGTGGGCATCAATCACGGGCCGATGTTTCCCGAGAAGGAACTGGGCTGGATGCTCTATGAGGGGTTTGAGGGCAAGGGTTATGCCACCGAAGCCGGCGCCGCCCTGCGCGACTGGGCTTTCGATGTGCTCAAGCTCGAAACGCTGGTCAGCTATTTCGACCCGCACAACGCCAAGTCCATGGCCGTATCCGCGCGTCTGGGCGGGGTGCGGGACAACAAGGCCAGGCCGCAGGATGAAGGGGACGTTGTGTTCCGGTATTTTGCGAAAGGGTAGAACCCCCAAGCCTGGTCCTTCTCAC
>CAMLKN010000220.1 GCA_946480655.1 uncultured Devosia sp.
GGCGGCCATATCGTCCAGGTCTCGACGCTGGAAGGGGCAAGCGCCAACGTGCCGCTGCGCACAATGATGGCCAAGGACCTGACGCTGTCCGGCTCGACCCTGAGGCCGCAAAGTGCCACGACCAAGGCCGCCATTGCCGCCCGCATCCGTGCCGACTTCCTCCCTGCCCTGTCCGCGCCAGGCTGGATCAAACCCGACATCGCGGCCTATCCATTGGCAGAGGCCGCCAGCGCCCATGCGGAAATGGAGGGCCGCCGCCATCGCGGCAAGCTGGTTCTCGTCACCGGCTTCGGCGCCGGGGAGAAAGCGAGTTAGCCGTTGCGATTGCGCGGCATTTTCCCTATATTGGCCCTTAGTTCCCCCTCAGCATTTGGCCAAGAGGCGGAGCGGCCCGGAGGAAGACCGGCCGCGCCACCAGGAGAAATTTAACCATGTCCCAGTCCCTTCTGATGCCCAAGGCGACCGCCGTCTGGCTCGTGGACAACACCGCCCTGTCCTTCGAGCAGATCGCCGCCTTCTGCACCCTGCATCCGCTGGAAGTGCAGGGCATTGCCGATGGCGACGTGGCCAGCGGCATCATGGGCGTCAACCCGATCCAGAACGGCCAGTTGACCCGCGAGGAAATCGAGAAGGCCGAAAAGGACCCCAGCTACCGCATGAAGGTCAGCGAACCCAAGGTTCGCGTCGCCGCCGTCAAGCGCAAGGGTCCGCGCTACACTCCGATTTCGCGCCGCAACGAGCGCCCCAATGCCATCAAGTGGCTGGTGCGCAACCATCCCGAGCTCAAGGACGCGCAGATCATGCGCCTGGTCGGCACCACCAAGTCGACCATTGAATCGGTACGCGAGAATTCGCACTGGAACGCCGCCAACCTGACCGCCATGGATCCGGTGACGCTGGGCCTCTGCAGCCAGATCGACCTTGACCTCGAGGTCAAGCGCGCCGCCAAGGATGCGCCGGCCCAGCAGGAGTTCAACGAAGGCACGACCCTGCTCACCGCCGAGGAAGCCCTGGCCCGCGCCACGGCTCGCCTCGCGCCTCAAGGCGATGCTGGCTTCGAAGGCGAAGGCTCTGGCCGCAGCAGCCAGGCCGCCGATGACGAACTGGACGCCGATTCGGTCTTTGCCAAGTTGAAGTCGCTCAAGTCCGACAGCGAAGAATAGCCAAGCAGGGCCGGCAGGATGGAAGACAATATTCTGCTGGCCCTCTTCGCTCTGCTCGCCGCCAGTGCTGCCCTCGTGCCGCTGGCCAAGGCGACGGGGCTTGGAACCGTGCTCGGCTATCTCGCCGCCGGTATCCTGATCGGCCCCTACGGGCTCAAGCTTCTGACCGACAGCGAAACCATCCGCCACATTGCCGAATTCGGCATCGTGCTGATGCTGTTCCTGATCGGCCTCGACCTGCAGCCGCGCGAAGTCTGGCGCATGCGCAACAAGGTGCTCGGCCTGGGCCTGCCGCAAATGCTGGTGACCGCCCTGGCGGTGGCGCTCTTGCTGCAACTCTTCGGTTTCGCGCTCAACACGGCGATCATCGTGAGCCTGGCCTTTGCCATGAGCTCGACCGCCATCGCCATGCAGACCGCCGAACAGCGGGACATCACCCGCACCGATGCCGGCCGGGCGAGCCTCGCCGTGTTGCTCGTGCAGGACGTGGCGGTCATTCCCATCCTCGCCGTCGTGCCGCTTCTGGCACTGGCCTCCGGATCGTCCATCGAGGCGGAACTCACCGAGGCCGTCGCCGAAGTTGAATCTCCGGTTTTCTGGCAGACGTCCCTGCTGATCGTTGTCACCTTCATTGCCGCAGTGGCCGGCGGCCGCTACCTGGTCCGGCCCCTCCTGGCCTTCGTGGCGCGCACCGCGGTGCGCGAAGCCTTCACGGCCCTGGCCCTGGCCCTGGTCATCGGCGCAGCCTTCGCCACCCAGGCCCTGGGCCTTTCTCCGGCCTTGGGCGCGTTTATCGGCGGGGTCCTGCTGGCCGACAGCGAATATCGCCACGAGCTCGAGAGCAACCTTCAGCCCTTCAAGGGTCTGCTACTGGGCCTGTTCTTCGTCTCGGTCGGCATGTCCATCGCCTTCGCCGAATTTCTCGAAACACCATGGTTGATCGCGGCACTGGTCGTTTGCCTCATCGCCATCAAGTTCGCCGTCCTGTTCGTGCTCTGCACCGTCTTCCGGATGAACCTGGCCGACCGCCTGCTGGTGGCGACACTGCTGAGCCAGGCCGGCGAGTTCGCCTTTGTCGTCCTGCAATTCGCCAATACCAGCGGCGCGATCGAAGCCGACGCCTTCGCCATGTTCACCGTGGTCGTTGCGCTCTCCATGGCAACGACGCCGTTGCTGCTGCTCGCCTTCGACCGGTTGATCGCCCCCCGCCTCGATGCACGCAGCGAGAGCGAGGAGCGTGACCCGGACACGGTCGAGGAACATCGCAAGATCGTTGTCCTCGGCTATGGGCGCTTCGGCCAGATCATCACCCGCATGCTGCGCAGCCATGGCTATGACATGACGCTGATCGACGATGATGCGGCCCAGATCGAACTGGTCCGCCGCTTTGGCGTGAAGGTCTATTACGGCGACGCATCCCGGGCCGACCTCCTCCATGCCGCGGGTGTGGGCAAGGCGGAGCTGGTGATCATCGCCGTGGGCGGTGCCGATCGCATCCTCGAGATCGCCCGCAATGTGCGCCGCCATTTTCCCGATGTCGCCATCGCCGCCCGCGCCGTGGACCGCGAACATGCCCATGCCCTGATGGACCTGGGCGTGACCCTGTTCGAGCGCGAAACCTTCCATTCGGCCCTGCATCTGGGACGCCGGGTGCTGGAACACCTGGGCCACAGCGAAGACGAGGCGCACCAGCTGGCGCGCGACTTCCACGAACGCGACGAGGAACTGCTGCGCCGGGCCTTTGCCCTGCGGGGGGATCGCGAGGCCTATTGGGGTGCGGTCAGGCAGTCCATGACCCTGCTCGACGAGGCCATGCAGGCCGATAAGCCGGAAACGGACAAGACCGGCAAGACAGCCGGCAAGGTTGACAAATCACGCCTGCCAAGGTCGGGATAGGGCGTTTCCAGCAAAGCCTCAGCGGTCTTGCGTTTCGGAGACGCGACCAACTCGACTGCCCCGCCTTTCCGGACTCCAGTTCCCCATGATCGATCCCTTTTTCGTCGCCATTGCCGTGGCCGCAGTGCTCATTGTCGGCCTGTCCAAGGCCGGCCTCCTCGGTGGCCTCGGCGTCGTCGGCGTGCCGCTCCTGACCCTGGTCATGGCGCCGCGCGATGCCGCCGGCATGATGCTGCCCGTGCTGCTCTGCATGGATGCCGTGGCCATCTGGATGTATCGCAGGGAATGCGACTGGAGCCTGCTGCGGATCATGCTGCCGGGCGCCGCCATCGGCACGCTGGTGGGCTGGGCCCTCTGGGCCGTGGTCAGCGACGCCGTGGTGCTGCTCATGGTCGGCGTGGTGACGCTGATCTTTGTCGCCGATGCCATATTGCCGCTGCGCAAGAAGCTCGAAGGCTTGCCGCCCTCCAAACCCTGGGGTGTGATCTGGGGCGGGGTGGCCGGCTTTACCAGCTTCATCTCCCATACCGGCGGCCCGCCGTTCCAGATCTATGTGCTGCCGCGCAAGCTGCCGCCGGCCGTCTATGCCGGCACCACCGCCTTCTTCTTTGCCATCGTCAACACCGCCAAGCTGGTGCCCTACTTTTTCCTGGGCCAGCTCAACGTGCAGAACCTGACCCTCTCGGCTGCGCTCGCGCCAGTGGGCGTGGCCGGCGTGTTCCTCGGCGTCTATCTCGTGCGCCGCATCGATGCGCGGCTCTTCTATCGCATCGCCTATTGGCTGGTTTTCCTCCTGGCGCTGCAACTGATCTGGGAAGGGTCGAACCGGCTGATGGCTGGCGCGTAGTGATCCCATCGCCGCCACCGCCTGAACAAGCATCCCCCTCACCGACTCGGCTTCGCCGAGCCACCTCTCCCCGGTGGGGAGAGGAATGAGAAACGGCGTTCGCCCCTATTCTTCTCCCCATCGGGGAGAAGGTGGCCCGAAGGGCCGGATGAGGGGGGACGCGTCGCAAGGAGTGGAGAACGCCTGCGTCTCCGCACCGCCTTCACAGCCGGACTCTGCCTCGCTAAGGTCCGCGCCAAATCTTGTGACTTGGAGTCGTGTAAATGTCCGCTGCCGCGCAAAAAGGCCATAACCAGTTCGGCAACCTGCCCGTCTGGGATCTCGACGACCTTTATCCCGGCAAGGACAGTCCCGAATTCAAGGCGGCGCTCGACGAAGCCAAGGCCATGGCCTCGGCCTTCGAGGCCAAGTACAAGGGCAAGCTCAACGAGCTGACCGCCTCGGGAAAGCTGATCGAGGCCATCAAGGACAGCGAGAAGCTGGGCGACCTCACCGGCCGCATCGGCTCGTTCTCGTTCCTGCAATATGCGCAGAA
>CAMLKN010000221.1 GCA_946480655.1 uncultured Devosia sp.
AAGGGGAGGGAGACGATGAACACCAGCGCCGCAGCCCTTGGCATCCCTCCCCTTGATGGGGAGGGATTGAGGGTGGGGTGACGGCCTATCTCAACTGCCCATTTTCCAACGTGAGCACCCTATCGACCGTACCCTCTGGGATGTTCGCATGGGTGACGAGCACGACCGTGCGGCCCGCAGTGGCGCCGGCCAGGACCTTGAAGAAGGCCTCCTCGGTCTCGCGGTCGAGGGCGTCGGTGGGTTCGTCGAGCAGCAGGACCGGGGCGTTGGAGAGAAGGGCGCGGGCGAGGCAGAGGCGCCGGGCCTGGCCGACCGAGAGGGTACGGCCGGCTTCACCGACGATGGTATCGAGCCCCTTGGGCAGCGCGCGGACATGCGTATCGAGCTGGGCTTTTTCGAGGGCGGTCCAGAGATCGGCGTCGCTGGCTTCGGGGCGGCCGATGAGCAGGTTGTTGCGGATCGTGTCGATGAAGACCGGGCTGTCCTGGCTCAACAGGGCCATGTGGGCGTGGACATCGCGGCTGGCGAGGCGGGCGAGGGGCGTGCCCCCGATCCGGATCGCACCGGCCTGTGGGTCGGCAAGGCGGAGCAGCAGCCGCAAAAGCGTGGATTTGCCGCTGCCGCTGGGGCCGGCAATGGCCACGCGCTCGCCGGGCTGGATAGTGAGGGACAGATCCTCGAAGATGGCGGGCAGGCCGGGATAGGCAAAGCGCAGGTTGTCCACGGATATGGCGCCGTCACGGGGCAGGGGTAGCGGCTCGGTGGGTTCGATGACGGGTGGCGACAGGTCCGCGAGGTCCGAGAGACGTTCGGCAGCGGCCATGGCCTGGGTCGCCTTGCCGGTGCTGCGCACGATGAGGCTGGTGATCTCGAAGCTGCCCAGCACCGCAAAGAGCAGCGCGGCCATGAGCGGGCCATCGATGCCGCCAGCGTCGAGGGCGACGAGGCCGGCCCAGAGCGTGCCGACAAGGGCGATCGCGGCGAGCATTTGCACGCCGAGATTGCCCAGCGTGGTGATGAGGCCAAGCCGGCGGCGCAGGGCAGCGGCGTGGTCAGTTGCCGAAGCAAAGGCGTCGCTGGCGCGGCCCAATGCGCCGAGCAGAACCAGATCGACATGGCCATTGGCGGCGTCGAGGACATTCATGCGCAACTCGGCCTGGGCTTCGACACTGTCCCTGCCGGCCCGGCGCCCGAGGAGGATCATGGCGGAGGGAATGGCGAAGGTGGCGAGGGCGAGCGCCAGGCCATAGGGCAGGGCGGCAGCGGGCAGGAGCCAGGCCAGGATGACGGTGATTGCGCCGCCCACCACGATGGCCGAGACCAGGGGGCCGATGGCGACGAGAAAAGCGGTGTCGAGTGCGTCGACGTCGGCCGTGAGGCGCGAGACGAGGTCGCCATGCCGCAAGGAGCGGTCGGGCAGGGGCAGGCGCGGAAAGAGGCGGGCAAAGAGCCAGCCGCGCAGCTCGGAGAGGAGCTTCAGCGTGGCATTGTGGCCGACGAGGCGCTCGCCATAGCGGGCAAGGATGCGCAGGAACGAGAGGCCCCGCACCATGGCCGAGGGCACGAAGAGGTTGAAGCCCAGGCCAAGAGTTGTGAGGGCCGTGGCGGTGATGAACCAGCCCGATGTGCCCAGCAAGGTGACGCCGGCGATCAGCGTGACCAGCGAGAGGGTGAGGGCGAGGAGCAGCGCGCCGCCCTGCCGGCGGAAGAGCGGGAGGAAGCCGAGGAGCGCCTTCATGCCACACCCCGCTTGCCGCCCGGTACCGGGACGGGCATGAGACTGCCGCCGGCAATGCGCCAGGCCTTGTCCATCTGCCGCGCGACGCGCAGCGAATGGGTGGCCACGATGAGGGTGCGGCCCTGGGCGTAGTGGCGGATGGCGGCGATCACCTCGTCTTCCAGGGCTGCATCGAGATGCGCCGTCGGCTCATCGAGGAGGATGAGGCCTGCGTCGCGCAGGAAGAGCCGCGCCAGCGCCACGCGCTGGCCCTGGCCGCCCGAAAGGCCGATCCCGTCCTCACCGATGATCGTGTCGAGACCCTCGGGCAGTGCGGCGGCAAAGCCGGCGATCCGGGCGCGTTCGGCGGCCTGCTCGATGTCGCGGCGCGTGGCGCCGGGCCGGGCGATGGCAATGTTGTCGGCAATGCTGGCATGGATGAGCCGCGGCTTCTGGGCGAGGAGGAAGCTCCGAGCCCGCAGTTCCGCCTCGGGCCAGTCGACAAGGGGGCGGGTATCGAGGGTGATGCCGCCCTCGGCCTGGCGCAGGCCGACGAGGGCCTCGAGCAGGGTCGACTTGCCCGAGCCGCTGGGACCGAGGAGGGCTACGTGCTGTCCAGCAGGAATATTGAGTTCGGCATCGACCAGCACGGCCCGCTGTCGGTCGGGCGTGCGCAGGGTCAGGTGCGCGAGGGTGACGGCGATGGCCGGGCCCGGGCGCGGGGCAATGTCGGCATGGGCGAGGGGGTCGAGGGGGAGAGTGCCAAGCTGGCGGGAGATCTCTTCGAGGCCGGCCTTGGCGGTGGCGCGGTCGTGATAGTGGGCGGCGAGGAGGCGCAGGGGGTTATAGACCTCGGGCGCCATGAGAAGCAGGAAGAGACCGGTTTGCAGGGTGAGCGGGCTGGCGCGCAACTGCAGGTAGTCGATAAAGGTGAGACCCACATAGAGGGCAATGCCAGCGACGCCGAGCGCGGCGAAGAATTCGAGCACGGCCGATGAGAGGAAGGCGATGCGCAACACTTTGAGCGTGCGCAGCCGCAGCGCTTCGCTGGCCTCGACTATGCCGGCCGTCTCGGCGGCTTCGCGGCCGAAGAGCTTGAGGGTGAGCATGCCCTTGAGGCGATCGGCAAAGCGGCCGGAGAGATGGCTGAGGGCACGGGCCTGGCGTTCGGTGGCGAGCTGGGCGCCCCAGCCGACGAGCGCCATGAAGGCCGGAATGAGCGGCGCGGTGACGAGGAACAGGAGGCCCGCCACCCAGTCGAGCGGCAGGATGATGGCCCCGAAGATCAGCGGCAGCAGCGCGGCCTGCAGGGCGGCCGGCAGATAGCGGGCGAAGTAGCCGTCGAGCGCCTCGACCTGATCAACAATGGCGGCAGCCACAGCGCCGGAAGCCGGAGCATCGGCAGAGCGGGGAGAGCGCGCCACAAGGTGGGTGAAGAGCGCCTGCCGCAAATGACGCTTGATGGCCTCGGCGGCGACAGTGCCGGCCTGTTCGCCCAGCGCGCCCAAGCCGGCACGAAGGGCAAGGAGCCCCAGGACAAGCGCCACGGCCGGCATCAGGACGCTCGGCGATTCCCGGCCTTCTATGGCGCGGCCGAGTATGTCCGAGAGCGTCCAAGCCTGCCAGACGAGGAGCAGCCCGCCCAGGAGCGGCGCCCCCATCGCCACGGCAAGCGGCAGTCGCCCCCTGGCATGCAACGAGTTGAGCGAGACAGCGCGGTCGATCTTGGGCCTGGGAGTCACGAGCGGTCTTTGGAGCAGGAATTCTGATGCGGCATGTTGCACTCTAATGGGTCCCAAGTCAGGCACCTTGATCTGAATCAAGGCAAAGACCAGTCTGTTGCGGCATATGAGGGACACTGACGGCCCCGACTCTGGCCGTCGCAAACAGAGAGTTCAAACGCGCCATGATCGACATGCTCGTCGTCGACCTCTCGCGATGGCAATTTGCCGCTACCGCGATGTATCACTTCATCTTCGTGCCGCTCACGCTGGGCCTGTCCTTCATGATGGCCATCATGGAGAGCGTCTATGTGATGACCGGGCGCGACATCTGGCGCAAGGCGACGCTGTTCTGGGGCACGCTGTTCGGCGTCAACTTTGCCATGGGTGTCGCCACCGGCATCGTGATGGAATTCCAGTTCGGCATGAACTGGAGCTACTACAGCCACTATGTCGGCGACGTCTTCGGCGCGCCGCTGGCCATCGAAGGGCTGATGGCCTTTTTCCTCGAAGCCACCTTTGTCGGCCTGTTCTTCTTCGGCTGGGACCGGATGAGCAAGCTGGGGCACCTGGTCGTCACCTGGCTGGTGGCCTTCGGCGCCAATTTCTCGGCACTCTGGATCCTCATCGCCAATGGCTGGATGCAGAATCCGGTGGGCGCCAAGTTCAACCCCGACACGATGCGCATGGAAATCACCGACTTCATGGCGGTGATCTTCAACTCGGTGGCCCAAGCCAAGTTCGTGCATACGGTCAGCGCCGGCTATGTCTGTGGCGCGGTCTTCGTGCTGTCGATCTCGGCGCTGTTCCTGGTCAAGGGCAAGCATGTGGAAATGGCCAAGCGATCGGCGGTCGTCGCGGCCAGCTTCGGCCTTGCTTCGGCCCTGTCGGTCGTCGTGCTGGGCGACGAGAGCGGCTATGTCGCCACCGAACACCAGAAGATGAAGATCGCGGCTATCGAAGCTTCGTTCCACACCGAACCAGCGC
>CAMLKN010000222.1 GCA_946480655.1 uncultured Devosia sp.
TTCCCGATCCGTCCCAGATGTGTGTCCTTGAACGATGTTTCGGACTTGAGGCCATAGCCGAAGAGGCGGTCGAAGCCGGAATGGCCCAGCCAGAGGGCGCCAAGGCCGGTGAGGAAGGGCGCGGCCAGGAGACCGCCCAGGGCCATGAGCACGGCGCCGAAGGCATAAACATGGACGAGGTTATAGATCCGCGATCCCACGCGCGGACCGAGCCCATAGGCGAAGAAGCTTAAATCCGGGGCGAAGAAGAGGATCAGCGCCGCCCACCAGGGCAGGTCCGACCCGGAGAAGGCAAAGAGCACCAGCGCGGCACTTAAGACCAGCGCGCCTTCGGCGCGCTGCCAGATGATCACATCCGTCATTGTCATCTCCTTCAGGCCGCTTTCCGCGCCGGATATTTGGCTTCGACCAGGTCCGTCACCGTCGCCGCCACCGCCGTTTCGAAGGGGGTGGCAAAGCCGGGACCGAGCAGGGCATCGAAGCGCGGATCGACCAGCTCCATCTCGTTGAGCCAGAGATAGCGCATGCGATGGATGTCGCGCATCACCGGGTTTACGAGGCCAATGGCCTGCATCATCCACCAGGGGAAGGGTGCAACCCCCAGCCGCTGTCCCAGCGCGGACTGGATTGCGGCCATGAGCTGGCCGTGACTGACCCAGTGCCCGGCAAAGTGGAAAGTCTCGAACTTGGCGAACTCTTTGCGCTTTTCGCCAAGGACCGCGAAGGCGCGGGCGAGATCGGGCAGGTAGGCCCAGCTGTGGCGGGCTTCGAGGGCGCCCAAGTGATAGAGCCGCCCCTTGGCATAGTCCATGAGCATGGCGGCGCCATACCAATCGTCGTGATTGCCCGGACCAAAGAAGTCGCCGGCGCGCAGGATGATCACCTGGAAGCCCCTGCGGGCTGCGGCATCGCGCAGCATCTCTTCGAGCCGGATGCGGATTTCGCCGCGCGGCTTTTCCCCACTCTGGCGCAGGCCGGGCGCAATGGTCCGGTCCGCGGCGCGATAATTGTAGATCGTGCCGGGAAAGAGCAGCGTCTTCCCGGTGCCGGCCATGGCGTCGAGCACCACCTGCAATTGCGCTTCGGCGGCGCCATTGCCCCACTTGTCATAGCGCAAATGCAGGCCATGGACGACGACATCGGCGTCGCTAATCGCACCCTTGACCACATCGAGATCATTGGCATCGCCCTGGACAAAGGCCGCACCGGCGACGGGGCGCCGGTTGGCGCGTCCCAGACCCGTCACGTCCCAGCCGGCGTCGCGAAAGGCGATCATGGCCGCGTTGCCGATATGTCCATTGCTGCCCAGAACCGTCACTTTACCCTTGGTCATTGCTTTGCTCCTTGCTGTTGCTGGAGCTCAAGATCGCCGATACATTGATGAATATCGATTGGTAGAAATTCTGGATCGGACATTCAATAATGAATAGGGAGCCGGATTGGGCACTCTGGCGCAGCTTTGCTGCGGTGGTATCCGAGGGGTCGCTGTCGGGCGCGGCCCGCAGCCTCGGCCTCAGCCAGCCAACAGTGGGGCGGCATATCGAGACCCTGGAAGCGGACCTGGGCGTCGGCCTGTTCGAGCGGACGCTCACCGGCCTCAAGCCCGTGCCGATCGCCCTTCGGCTCTATGAACCGGTGCGCAGGGCCCAGTCGGCCCTGGCCGAGGCCGGCATTGTCGCAGCCGGGGCGCAAGACGAAGCGGGCGGCACGGTGCGGCTGACCGCCAGCACCATGATCTCCAACTATGTGCTGCCCGGCATCCTGGCCGGTGTTCGGACGCTGCATCCCCGCATTGCCCTCGAATCGGTGCCCTCGGACTCGCCCGAGAACCTCCTGATGCGCGAAGCCGACATTGCCATCCGCATGTTCCGACCCACCCAGCTCGAACTGGTCACACGCCATCTGGGCGACATTCCGCTGGTGCCGGCGGCGCATGAGGATTACGTGGCGCGGCGCGGCCTGCCCCGGACACTGGACGACCTATGGACCCATGACCTCCTGGGCTTCGACCGCTCCGACGCCATCATCGCCCATGCGCGGAAGCTCGGCTTTCCGCTCACCCGCGAGCAGTTCCCGCTGCGCTCGGACGACCAGACGCATTTGTGGGAATTGCTCAAGGCCGGGCTCGGCATCGGCTTTGCGCAGAAGAACCTGGTGCTGAAAACCCAGGGCCTCATCATCCTGCCGGTCGAACTGGCCATTCCGCCGCTGCCGGTCTGGCTGACCACGCACAGGGAATTGTTCACCTCGCACGCAATTCGTGCCATCTATGATGCTGTGGCGGATGGCCTCACCGCCTATATATCTGGCGATCCATTCGCCTCCTCCATCCGTTAAGGCTGACATGCAAACCCTGTTCAATATCGGCATCGCGCTGGCGCTGCTTTTCGTCCTGATCGTGCTTGGCATGGGCCTGTGGAACATGCTCAAGGCCGGGCCCGGCAATACCAGCCAGCGCCTGATGCGCCTGCGCGTCATCGGCCAGGCCGTTGCTCTGGCGCTGCTGCTGGGCGCCCTGTTCCTCTTCGGCCGCGGCCAGGGCTGAGCCCGGCCAATCGACCAACTCACCAAACCGGGGGCGGCCTATGGTGAAACTTAACCAGATCTACACGCGCACCGGCGACGGCGGCACGACCGGCCTCGTGCGCGGACCGCGCCGGGCCAAGCATGACCTGCGCATCGAGGCCTATGGGACCACCGAGGAGGCCAATGCCTTTATCGGCCATGCGCGTCTTTCCAGCACGGCCCAGCCGCGCATCGACAGCGTTTTGGCGCGCGTCCAGAACGACCTCTTCGATGTCGGCTCTGACCTGGCGACGCCCGGCGCCGACGACCCCAATGCCGATTATCCCAGCCTCCGCGTCCGCCCGGTGCAGACGGAGTGGCTGGAAAAACAGATCGACCATTTCAATGCTGACCTGGCGCCCCTGACCAGTTTCATCCTGCCCGGCGGCACGCCGCTGTCTGCGGCCCTCCACATTGCCCGCACGGTGACCCGCCGGGCGGAGCGGCTGGTAGCGGCGCTGATCGAGGCCGAACCGGACACGAGCCCGGAAACCCTGCGCTACCTCAACCGCCTCTCGGACCTGCTCTTCGTGCTCGGCCGCGTCGCCAATGCCGGGGGCAGCAAGGATATCTTGTGGGTTCCGGGCAATTATGGTGATGTCAAAAAAGGCGAGTAGATCGGCCTCAATCAAGCCGGACGCGCGGCAGGGGTAAAAACAAGAAATGTTCCTGCCGCTGCATGACGCCAATCCGATCCGCCATGTGGACTTTCCCTTCGTCAATTACGGGCTGATCGGGATCACCATCCTGGTCTTTGCGGTGCAGGCGGCGCTGCCGCCGGCTGCCTTCGACGCAGCGACCATCAATTTCGGCATGATCCCCATCGTGGTGCGCGACCTCTACCCGCAGCCGGTGGCCTGGCTGCCGGACTGGGCGAACCTGGTCACCTATGCCTTCCTCCATGCCGACTGGATGCACCTCCTCACCAACATGCTGTTCCTCTGGGTGTTCGGGGACAATATCGAGGATGCGCTGGGGCATGTGAAATACCTCGTCTTCTACCTCGCCTGCGCCGCGCTGGCGGCCCTGGCGCATCTCGTCTTCAACCTGATGGGCAATGGCCCGCTGATCGGCGCTTCGGGCGCCGTGGCCGGGGTGATGGGCGCCTATATCGTGCTCTTTCCGCATGCCCGGGTCTTCGTTCTGGCGCGCATCGTCTGGCTGATCCCCCTGCCCGTTCCGGCCTTCTGGATGCTCGGCTTCTGGATCGCCACCCAGCTCTTCTATGTGGTCATCGGCTCGGAGGAGCCGGTGGCCTGGTGGGCGCATCTGGGCGGCTTTGCCGCCGGTCTGGTGCTGGCGCCGCTGATGAAGCGCCGCGGGGTGGCACTCTGGGGCGGACGCTAACCCTTGCCTTTGCCTAAAATTTTGCCGATCGGGCAACAGGGTGTTAACCCGGCTTAACTAGGATGAGCGAACCCTTAATCCGTCCCGGACCCCGGAATGAACACGGACCTCTCGACCAATTTGCTGACCGCGCAGACGGCGATGACGCAGAATTCGGTGCAGATTGCCGTGTTCAAGAAGGCGCATGAGATGGAATCCAACTTGCTCAATGCGCTGATGCAGACCGCCCTGACCCCGCCGCCGGCCCCGCCCGGCCAGGGTCTCAAGGTCGACAAGCAGGCCTGAGGCGCGCCATGGGCTCCGCAATCGGCATAGCCCCATCGGTGATGATCAACCGCATCGTGCACCAGAACGGCGCGCCCCAGGGCGGGCACCTCCTCGAAGTCGCGCGCCTGCGTGCCGAGATGATGCAGGCCCAGGCCGAGAATGCCGCCTCGCCCGTGCCGACCACCAAGCCGGTGGACGCACCGCTCAATGGCGCCGAAGTGGATCTGCTGATCTAG
>CAMLKN010000223.1 GCA_946480655.1 uncultured Devosia sp.
AGCCAGCCACGACAAAACCTGACCAACAGCAAAATTGATGCCGCTGATCAGGCGGGTAAATCCTGCCAAAACCTGCATTGATATCCTCCCTGCCCGCTTTCCGACTGACGGGCAGAGGACCGATAGGACGGGGACAGCTCCACTTTCAATAGCCGCGGACCCCTCCAGCCCGGCAAAGCGCACCGTCCCCCGTAAAAGTGGGTAGCGCGCGGTCACGGCAAAAAAAGTGACGAGCCTCGGGATTAAACCGGCCGGCCCGGTGTTGGTGTCGATAGTGGCCGCACCATTGCGGCCCGCAACAGGAGGGAAATCCCATGAACTTGCGTACGTTCCTCGCCGGCGCCACTGCGCTTGCGCTTCTCGTCGCCCCGGCCTTTGCCGCCGAATATCTGGGCGGCGCCGTCAAGTCCGCCGACATCGGTGGCAAGATGGTGCTCACCGGCTCCAATGACATGACGCTCTATATCTTCGACAAGGACACGGCCGGCGTCTCCAACTGCTACGATACCTGCGCCGAAAAGTGGCCGCCGCTGTTTGTCGACGAGGGTGCCATGGCCGAGGGCGATTTCTCCATCGTCGAGCGCACCGACGGCACCAAGATGTGGGCCTACAAGGGCATGCCGCTCTATTTCTGGGTCGATGACAAGGCCCCCGGCGACACCACCGGTGACGGCGTCGGCGGCGTCTGGCATCTTGCCCTGGAATGATCCGGGCTGACGCCCAGGGATAACAGGCGTGGTCGATTTTCTCGATGAGCTCGAAGCCAATGTACCGGCCCTGCGCCGCTACGCGCGCGCGCTCACGCGCAATATCGACCACGCCGACGATCTGGTGCAGGACTGCCTGGAACGGGCGCTCTCCCGCCGGGGCCTGTTTCGTCCCGCCGGGCCCATGCGGCCGTGGCTCTTCACCATGCTCACCAACCTTCATCGCAATGCGAAGCGCAGCGAGCGCCGCAGCGGCGACATGGTGGATGTCGATGATCTGCCCGATCTGGGCGTGCCGGCCCCGCAACCGGGGCATCTGGCACTCGTCGAACTCGACCGCGCCATTGGCGCCCTGCCGCTCGACCAGAAGGAGGCGCTGCTGCTCGTGACCCTCGAAGGCCTCGCCTATGCCGATGCCGCCAGTATCCTGGATATTCCCATCGGCACATTGATGAGCCGGCTGGGCCGCGCCCGTGCCAGCCTGCGGCAGTTGACAGGCACGCCGCAGGAACCGCATCTGAGGTCGGTCAAATGAGCGAGATCACCCGCGAAACCCTGATGGCCTTTGTCGACGGCCAACTCGACCCCAAGGCGCATGCCGAGGTCGAGGCCTGGCTCGCCGCCAATCCCGATGCGGCGCTGGACGTCACCCTGATGCAGCGCCAGTCCGACGCCATCCGCACGCTCTATGGTCCCGCCGCCGCCGAACCCGTGCCGGCCCGGCTCGATCCGCATCGGCTGGCCCTTGTCCGGTCGCGCCGCCGCTGGCAGGTTCTCGGCCGCGCCGCCATGTTTGTCGGCATCTTGGGTCTCGGCATCGCAGCCGGCTGGCTGCTGCGCCCGGCTGCCGACAATCCGGCGCTCTACAATCGTCTCATTGCCGATGCCGTCAGCGCCCACACCGTCTATGTCGCCGAAAACCGCCATGCCGTGGAGGTCGCCGGCACCGATGCCGAACATCTCTCCTCCTGGCTCTCCAACCGCCTCTCGACCGATCTGGCCATGCCCGACCTGACCCCGGCGGGCTATGCCTTCCTCGGTGGCCGCCTCCTGCCCGCCCCGGGACTGCCCGGCGGCCGGGCGGCCCAGCTCATGTATGAAGACGGCTCGGGCCAGCGGCTGACCCTTTATGTCACCCCGGCCAGCGGCGTCGATGGCCCGGAATTCGAACTGGTGCGCCTGGGCGGCGACAATGCCCTCTATTGGGCCAATGCCGCCATCACCTGCACCATTGTCGGCCCGCAGTCGCCCGAGGCAATGCAGGCCCTGGCCGCGACCGTCTTTTCGCAATTGACCCCTTCGTCAGGCGCCCCGGTCTACCGGGAGCTCTGACACCTCTCCCTCTGGCGGAGAGGTCGACGCGCCGCGGCGGGTGAGGGCGCCTTGCCTTCAGCCCCGCGGCTTGGGCGCGTTGCGCGGCGGAATGTCGTTCGAATAGATATTGTGCAGCCCGACATTGAGGATGTCGCGCTCGCCACAGAGCGCCATGGTCGTATCGAGCTCCTTGCGGATGATTTCGAGCACCCGTGTCACGCCCGCTTCGCCCCCCGCCCCCAGGCCATAGAGCATGGGCCGGCCGATAAAAGTCGATTTCGCCCCATAGGCCAGCGCCTTGATCACGTCCTGCCCCGAGCGGATGCCGCTATCGAGATAGACCTCGGTCTTGTGGCCCACCCGGTCGACGATCTCGGGCAGCACACGAATGGTGGAAGGCGCGCCGTCGAGCTGCCTTCCGCCATGATTGGAGACCACGATGGCATCGGCGCCATTGTCCAGCGCCGCCTGCGCGTCATCGGCATCCAGCACGCCCTTGACGATGACCGGGCCGCCAAAGCGCTCCTTGATCCATTTCACGTCGCCCCAGTTGAGCGTCGGGTCGAACTGGCTGGCGGTCCAGGCCGAGAGCGAGGCGAGGTCATGGTCACCCCCGACATGCCCCACGATATTGCGGAACGTATGGCGCTTGGTCCCCAGCATGCGCAGGCACCAGAGCGGGTGCTGCATCATCTGCCAGATTGAATAGGGTGTGAACTTGGGCGGCGTGGAGAGCCCGTTTTTGATGTCCTTGTGCCGCTGCCCCAGGATCTGCAGGTCCATGGTCAGCACCAGCGCCGAGCACTTGGCCGCCTTGGCACGGTCGATCAGCCGGTTGATGAAGTCGCGGTCGCGCATCACGTAGAGCTGGAACCAGAACGGCGCCGTCGTATTCTCGGCAATGTCCTCGATCGAGCACACGCTCATGGTCGAGAGCGAAAACGGGATGCCGAACTTTTCCGCGGCCCTGGCCGCCTTGATCTCGCCATCGGCCACCTGCATGCCGCCGGTCGCCGCCGGGGCGATGGCCACGGGCATGGCGATCTCCTTGCCCAGCATTTTCACCTTGAGGTTGCGGCCCTCGAGGTTCACCGCCACCTTCTGGTTGAGCTTGATCTTGGCAAAATCACTCTCGTTCTCGCGATAGGTCCCCTCCGTATAGGAGCCGCTATCGGCATATTCGAAGAACATCTTGGGCACGCGCCGATGCGCCAGCCGCTTCATCTCGTCAACAGTCAGAACCTTGTCGATGGCGGTCATGTCAGGCGCTCCGGGTCATATTGAGCCTGCCGTAGCAACTAACATGTTAGCAGTCAATGCGACCTTGTGAGTGTCATGGCGCCTGCCTCACCCCCGGTCGCGCACTCGTCCGGCCACCAGCGTGCCAAAGATGACGCAGAACCCGAAGACCACCATGCCGCCGGCCAGAACATGGGCCTTGTCCCATTCGAGCCGCTCGACAAAATCATAGATGGCAATCGAGAGAACCTTGGTCTGGCCCGGAATATTGCCCCCGATCATCAGCACCACGCCGAATTCCCCCATCGTATGGGCAAAGCTCATGATCGCCCCGACGATATAGCCCGGCCGCGCCAGCGGCAGCACGATGCGCCAGAACCTCTGGATATGCGACGCGCCCAGCGTGTCGGAGACTTCGAGCACTTCGGTTTCGATGGCAGCAAAGGCATTGCGCAGCGGCTGCACCATGAACGGCAGCGAGGCCACGACGCCGCCGATGACCAGGCCGGCAAAGGAAAAGGCCAGCGTCCGCGCGCCCCAGAGCCCGGCAATGGCGCCGCCCGGCCCGCTTGGCCCCAGCGCCAGCAGCAGGTAGAAGCCCAGCACTGTCGGCGGCAGCACCAGCGGCAGCGTCACCACCGCGCCCACCACGTCGCGCCCGCCGCCCCGCCCCCGCGCCAGCCACCAGCTCAAGGGCGTCGCCACGATTACCAGTATCGCGGTGACCGTGAGCGCCAAGGCAAGGGTCAGCACTATGGGCGAGAGAAGCGGGGGCAGATCCATCAGCTAGTCATACTCATCGGGTCATTCCCGCGAAAGCGGGAACCCCTGTTGTGTCCCTGTCCGTCACCCCACCCTCATTCCCTCCCCATCAAGGGGAGGGAGGCGCAGGATCAGACGCCGGTGTTCATCGTCTCCCTCCCCCTTGTGGGGAGGGATCAAGGGTGGGGGCTCTCTAGGAAGAGCTACGGCACCGAATATCCCGACGCCTCGATCACCGCCACGGCCGCGTCCGATTTCAGGAAATCCAGAAACGCCCGTGCCGCCGCATTGTCCTCGCCCGCCCTGAGCAAGACCGCCCCCTGCGCGATCGGCGCATGCAACTCGGTCGGCACCAGCCA
>CAMLKN010000224.1 GCA_946480655.1 uncultured Devosia sp.
AGGCGCGCCATGGTGTGATAGGTGTTCTGGGCCACCCCGCAGCACATGCCCGATGAATTGTTGCTGACCACGCCCCCGATCTTGCAGGTCGCCTGGCTGGCCGGGTCTGGCCCGATCTTCTTGTTGAACGGTTTCAGCGCCCTGTTGGCCTCGGCCACGATCACCGCCGGCCCCAGCGTGATCTGTTCGGCGCCGGGATGGATGAAGAGCTTGCGCCAGCCATCGCCCAGCACCGCGAGCACGCCATCGGTCACGGCCTGGCCCGAGAGGGAAGTGCCGGCCGCGCGGAAGGTCACCGGCAGGGCCTCCGCCCGCGCCGCCTTGAACACGGCGCGCACCTCGTCTTCGGAATTGACGAACACCACCACCGCCGGAATCAGCCGGTAGGAGCTGGCATCACCGCTCCAGGCATAGGTCATCAACGGGTCGGTGTGGATGGCGCCCCTGATCTGCCCCTTGAGGCGGGCCGCGACGCGCTCGCCTGCGGCGAGGCGATGAGGCGCTGGAGCATGGGGCTGGAGCGATGATGGAGAGGCTTGCTGCATGCCATTTTGCTAACATGTCAGCTTGTGGAATGGGAGCGGAATATGGCCCGTTTCTATTCGGTCGGCAGGGGCAATTCGGTCTGCCGCCACGAAGGCAGCGCCGCGTGGCAAGCCGCGGTGATGCGGTTGATCAGATCCTCCACCCGCTCCTCCCCGCGGCGTTCCTTGAGCACATAGATGCCGGTGACGGCCCTGCGGGGCTCATCGCGCTGTGTCACCTCGAACAGGCCGCGCTTGCGGAAGTCGTCGCGCATCACATGCGTGTGAACCAGGACGGCGTCGGTGGCCAGGGCGTAGTCGACGCAGGCGGCAAGCGAATTGGTGCGGAATGCGACATTGGTGCGATCGAATACGGTCTCGACCCGGGTCCGCCGCCGGGCCGGGTCGAAGAAGCGCTCATGCCGGCTTTCGGCCAGCGAGCTGATCACAATGGGATAGGTGTCGATATCTGCCAGGCTCCGCGGTTGGCCGAGCAGAGGATGGTCTTGGCGAACGAAAAAGGCATTGTAGACCCGGGTCAGGGGTACGAAATCGGTGCCGATGGCACCGCTGAGCCCGTCGATCTCATGGGCCAGGAACATGGAAATGTCACCCGAAAGCATCTGATCCATCAGCCGCAGCTGGTTGCCCAAGCTGATCTGCACCGGCGCCTTGGGGAATTCGCGCTGATACTGGATAACCATATCCCGCAGGAACATGGTCCACCACGAATAGCCCGACCCGATGGACATGCCTCTTTCCGTGCCGCGCTTCTGGTCGGCAATGGCGTTGAGCGTATTGTCATAGAGCCGCTGCATCAGACGGGCATTTTCATAGAGCGTCTCGCCATAGCGGGTCAGCTGCATGCCGCGTGACGAGCGGTCGAACAGGGGCGCGCCGACTGTCTGTTCGAGCTTGTTCATGTTGAAGCTCAAGGTCGGCTGGGTGATGAACAGCGCGGTCGCCGCGCCGCTCAGCGAGCCGGCATCGGCAACGGCGAGAAACTGGGTCAGAAGCTTGTCCATGTCCGTCCCTTTCGGTTTGCCATAGATTTTCTCTATAGTGTCTCCGAAATTTCGTAGTTTTCCAATCGACGTTTTTGCGCCAGTGTCTGCAGCGAGAGGAGATGGCAGCCAACTGACGAGACCGGTCAGCCGCCAGATCCACCCTTAGCCTTGGGGCGCCGCGAAAGGGCCCCGAAAGGAAATGGGTGTGACGGTGAAACTTCCATACAAGATTGTTGCCGCGGGCGCAGCTTGTGTGGTATGGGCGTAACCGGCTGGTTATTCAGGTGTGCTCGCTCTTCGCACAAATTCCGGGACCTTTGATGATTGACAACCGCATCCGAGGCCCTAACGTAGTAACCAGTTGGTGACTTAGCTGCGGGGAGGCCGCTGGTCACTCAAGTTCCGCGCGGCGGAACGACAACAGTTCATGGGAGGAAAGACATGACAATTCGACTTGGACGCCGTCAGTTCCTGATGGGATCTTCGGCTCTGCTGGCGGCTGGCGCCGCTGGTGTGGGCCCGGCATTCGCACAGGGCGCCGATCTGCGCCTGATCTTCTGGGGTGGCCAGAACCGTGCCGACCGGACCTATGGCGTGGTTGACCTCTATGAGGCCGCATCGGGCAACACTGTCGAAGGCGAATTCCTCGCCTGGGGCGATTACTGGCCCAAGCTTGCCACCCAGACCGCTGGCGGCAATGCGCCCGACATTATCCAGATGGACTACCGCTACATCGTCGAATACGCCAAGCGCAACGCCATTGCGCCCATCGACGAGCTCGGCGCCAAGCTGGCCGAAGCCGGCTTCGACGAGGACCAGCTCGAAGGCGGCAAGGTCGATGGCAAGCTCTATGGCGTCTCGCTCGGCGCCAATTCGGTGGCCATGCTGATCAACACCGCTGCTTTCGAAGAGGCCGGCGTGGCCATCCCCACCAACGACTGGACCCTCGATACGCTGCGCGAGATCGGTGAGGCCTTCAAGGCGGCCAATATCCGCGGCGGCATGAAGGCCATTGCCGACGGCTCTTATTCCGAACCCATGCTCGACAACTGGCTGCGCCAGCGCGGCAAGGCCCTTTACACCGCCGACGGCAAGCTTGGCTTCGACGAGGCCGACGCCACCGAATGGTACCAGCTCTGGGCCGATCTGCGCGCCGCCGGCGTCTGCGTCTCGGCCGAGGACCAGGCGCTCGATACCGGCCCGCTGGAATCGACCATGCTGGTCACTGGCAAGGCAGCGCTGATGCCGTCCAACTCCAACCAGCTCGTGGCGTTCCAAGGCCTTATCCCCGATCGTCTCGACATGGTGGGCTATCCGCGCATCGCCGAGGGTGTCGGCGGCGGTCACTATCGCAAGCCGTCCATGTTCTTCTCGGTCGCCACCTCGTCGGCCAATCAGGAAGCGGCTGCCGACTTCCTCAACTTCTTCGTCTCCGACGCGGAAGCGGCCAAGATCCTGGGCGTCGAACGCGGCATCCCCTGCCTGCCGGGCACCCGCGACATCGTCGCCCCGACGCTCGACGAAGCCAACCAGATCGCCCTCAACTTCGTGGCCAATCTGGGTGACCTGCTCGGCCCGCTGCCGCCGCCGCCGCCGGCTGCCGCTGGTGAAGTGGACTCGTCCCTGATCCGGACCCTTGGTCAGGAAGTCGGTTTTGGCGCCAAGACGCCCGAGCAGGCCGGTGCCGAACTGGTGAGCGGCGCGACCGCCATCCTCAGCCGGGCCTGATCCACGATGACCGCGCGCTCTCTTGACTCCGGCGCTTCCGAAGGGGAGCGCGCGGCCACTTCTCCCGGCTTCTTCGCTCGCTTCATGCAGCGCGATGCCGCCGGCTATCTCTTCCTTCTGCCCTGGCTGATCGGCTTTTTCGGCCTGACGCTGGGGCCGATGGTCTCCTCGCTCTACCTCAGCTTCACCCATTTCGATCTGCTGACCGCCCCGCGCTGGGCCGGCGTGGACAACTACGTGCGCATGTTCACCGCCGATCCGAAGTTCGCCACCTCCATGCGGGTGACGATGTTCTTCGTGATCTTCTCGGTGCCGCTCAAGCTGGCCTTCGCCCTGGGCGTGGCGCTGCTGCTCAACCGCGGCATGAAGGGGCTCTCCTTCTACCGCGCGCTGTTCTACCTGCCGAGCCTGCTCGGCGCCTCGGTTGCCATTGCCATTCTCTGGCGCCAGATCTTTGCCGCCGATGGCCTGGTCAACAAGTTTCTCGCTCTGTTCGGCATTATCGGGCCGAGCTGGATTTCAAATCCCAACTATTCGCTCTGGACCCTGATCGTCCTGTCCATCTGGCAGTTCGGCTCGCCCATGATCATCTTCCTCGCCGGTCTGCGGCAGATCCCGCAGGACATGTATGAGGCCGCCTCGCTCGATGGCGCCAGCAAGTGGCGCCAGTTCTGGAAGATCACCCTGCCGCTGCTGACGCCGGTCGTCTTCTTCAACGCCATCATCCAGACCATCGAGGCCTTCAAGAGCTTCACCCCGGCCTTCATCATCTCCGGCGGCACGGGCAATCCGATCAATTCGACCCTGTTCTACACCCTCTATCTCTACCAGGAGGCCTTCGGCTTCTTCCGCATGGGCTATGCCTCGGCGCTGGCCTGGGTGCTCCTGGCGCTGGTCGCGCTCTTTACGGCCTTCTCCTTCCTGACGTCCAAGTACTGGGTGCACTACGATGACTGACACGCCGATGAAATTGACGGTCGTCACCGGCGAGGTCCCCGCCTGGCGCAAGAAGCTGGTTTCGGTGCTGAGCCATGTCGCGCTCATGGCCGCGTCCATCCTCATGCTCTATCCGCTGCTCTGGATGCT
>CAMLKN010000225.1 GCA_946480655.1 uncultured Devosia sp.
GGCATGTGATCCCTTTGGTTTTTCTCCCAAGGCGCATCATGGCAATGCGGGCTCCCATGGACCAGTCGCCTCCATCCGGAGAGACCCAACATGTCTTTTTCCCTCGATACTCCCTCCGCCCAGACTCTGAAGTCCGAGGCAAAGTCCCTGCGCGAAGAGCGGGCGAAGGCCGGCCGGCCCCTTACGCATAGCGAAGCGCTGGAAGAAATCGCCCGAAGCCACGGATATCGCGATTGGAATACCGCTCGTGCATCCTTGCCTGATCGCGTTGCGGTACCGTTCCAGGTCGGCATGCGCGTCAAGGGCTTCTACCTCGAACAGCCCTTCACCGGGCTCCTGATCGGGGTGCAATTGGCCCACAACATGCAGGCCTATACGGTGACCATCCAGTTCGACGAGCCGGTCAACGTCACGCCGACCTTCATGTTTGCCGCCTATCGCCACCGCGTCGTATCAACCATTGATATCAATGGTATATCGCCCGCCCTGCGGGGCAATGGCCAGCCGCAGATGCGCCTGATGCGGGCTTAGCAGGCGGCCCGCGTTTGCGGATGAATGGCTCCGGCGGAGCCTTTCAAGGCAATAAGGTCATGAGAGCTATGCTCGAATGGCAGGCTATTGTGCCGGGGCGGTTGCCGCCTCGGCCATCGCCCGCGCCTCCAGCTCCTCTGCCGGCACGCGCGTCCATTCCTCGCCGCGGCAAACGACATTGAACAGCACGCAGCCATTGAGCCGCAGCGTGTCCGGCCCAATCATCTCAATGTATCCCGTATAGGTCTTGCCATCCTCCGGGTTGTAGATTTCGCCATCGAAGATGTGCGGCTCCTTGCCCTGCCAGAGGGTAAGGATCTGCAGGCCGAGCATCGGCCGGTCGCGCAGGGCAGGGTCCTCGTTGCGATAATCAAAGAAGTCCTCCGGCGCCATGGCAGCTGCGGCTTCCGCCTCTGCGCCGCTCAGCATGCCCTCCGGCACGACAATATGGCTCAAGGCCCCGCAAAACCCTTCGGGGCAGGCGGCAATCGTCACTTCCGAGAGCAATTGGGTACGCCAGACTCCTTCGATGGGGGAGAGTGGCCCCGGTGCAGCCTGTTCGGTCTGCGCGCCCGCCATGGACGCGGTGAGCGCAGCCAGAAGCAGCGCCATCGCGAAGCGGAGGAGAATTCGGGCCCAGCGGGTAGCGCCAGTCATCATTGATCACCCTCGTTCCAGACTATCCCGCAAGCTTCGACTCACGGTTTGCCGCTGGCGGTCGATTTAGCCGTGACTGCCCGCCGGCACCAAGCACAATGCTTGAATGCGTTTCCTCAAGATGGCGGGAGATGTTGTGGCCTTTGTGGCGGCTGGACAAAAACCGCTTGCCTTCC
This sequence comes from uncultured Devosia sp., assembly GCA_946480655.1. The sequence continues at coordinate 1,365 of CAMLKN010000225.1, forward strand.
CCCAATGCTCCCGCTAGACCCGACCCGCCGGAGAGGTGGCCGAGTGGTCGAAGGCACACCCCTGCTAAGGGTGCAGATCGGGAACGGTCTCGAGGGTTCGAATCCCTTCCTCTCCGCCACTCCCAAAAACTTCGTTATTTCAAAGGTTTGGACTCCAGAAGTATGTTCTGGGCCCTGCCCATATGCGTGCAGGTGCCGTTCCGGTCTCCGCTAACCGTGACGGCGCGGACTGCCACGGAGCGCAGGCGTTCGAAAGGCAGCGCAACTCGCGCTACGGACAAGCCAGGGCCAAAGCAGTGTTGTTTGACGTTCGACTGTAGCTGAGCGCGGTTTGGGCAGGTCGTTCCACGCCATAGGCTAGGGTCTGCGGGGGTACGAACGGACGGAAGATCGAGTTGCGGCGGCCTTTTTGCTGACCATGCCAGGTTCGGCCGCTCGGGGGCGCGTGTCGATGTTCGAACGCAGGAATCGCTGTTTGAACACCTCGGATGCCAGAGCGTAGGCAACAGTGATCAAGGACAGTCCAGCCAGCGTGCCCAACGGCAAGGGTATCAGCCCAAAGGCGCCGCCCGCGGGCAGGTAGGGCATGGCAATGGCCAGGAGTCCCACCGCCACTGCAAGCAGGGAAAGTGACCGGCCGGGCCTGCTGGTCCAGAACGGATGTCGCGTGCGGATGACGAAGATAGTGGCCAGTTCAGTCAACAACGATTCCACGAACCATCCGGTCTGGAATGCGGCAGCGCTTGCGCCGGTGACAGCCAAGAGAAACCCGAAGGTTACCAGGTCGAACAGTGAACTGAGCAATCCGAACCCGAACATGTTGCGCCTTACCTCGCGCATGTTCCACGCATGGGGCTCCTTACGCTCGGCAGCGTCGACGGCATCGGAGGCGATCGCCAGGCAGGGAAGGTCGGACAGGAAGTTGTTGAGCAGGATTTGCTTGGCGAGCATCGGCAGGAAGGGCAGAAAAAGCGAGGCGACCGCCATGCTGACCATGTTGCCCAGGTTTGCGCTGGTCGTGACGAATACATACTTCATCGTGTTGGCGAAGATGATGCGTCCGTCGTCGACCCCGCGGACCAGCACGCCCAGATCACGCCGGAGCAAGACGATGTCGGCGGCCTCCCGGGCGACATCGACGGCGCTGTCCACCGAGATCCCCACGTCAGCCTCGTGCAATGCGGGTGCATCATTTATTCCGTCGCCCAGATAGCCCACCACGTGCTTCCGGGCACGCAGCGCCGCGATGATCCGCTCCTTCTGGTTGGGGTCGATCTCAACGAACAGGTCCGTGCGCTCCACCCTCGCCTCAAGAGCGCTTCTGGTCAGATGCACCAGATCCTGGCCTGTCATGACTTGGCGCGAAGGCAGTCCGATGCGCTTGGCCAACTGCCTGGCGACGTGTCGATTGTCGCCTGAGATTATCTTGACGTCGATGCCTCTTGCCGCGAGGGCCGCCAGATCCGCCTCGATGCCCGGCTTCGGGGGGTCGAAAAAAAGTAGAAATCCCTCGAGGCACATATCGCTCTCAAGAGTCCGATCGACTGGCTCCTGGCCTGAAATTCCGCGACTGGCGACAGCCAGCACCCTGAACCCGTCCTCGCTCCATTTCCGGCACCGTTCCTCCACGGCTGCACGATGCCCTTCGTTCATCGGCCGGGCTTTCGCGGCCTCTTGGATAGAGCTGCAGCAGAGCAACACGTTTGTGGTGGCGCCTTTGCAGATCAGCAGGCGTGCCCCCGAAGGGTCCGAAACCGCTACCGAAAGGCGCTTGCGCACGAAATCGTAGGGAATCTCCCCCAATTTGCGAAACCGCTCCTCTTCCGAGGAGACGCCGCTGGCGGCGATGGCACGGTCCATCGGATTGTCCATACCGGCCTGCAGGCGGGCGTTCAGGCGACCCAGCAGCAGCACCCGGTCCGAGCTTAGCCCATCGGTTCCATGCCAGCCGTCCAGCGTGACGACCCCCTCGGTGAGGGTGCCGGTCTTGTCGGTGCAAAGGACGTCCATGGTGCCCAGGCTTTCGATGGCATCCAGTTTCCGAACGACCACGCCGGATCGACTCATCCGCAGGGCGCCGCGTGACAGAGTCACGCTGATGATGGCGGGGAGAAGTTCTGGCGTCAGTCCCACCGACAAGGCGATCGAGAAGAGCAACGAGTCGATCAACGGGCGGTCGAGCAAAAGATTGATAACAAAGACTATCAGCACCACTGTGGCCATGATCCGCATCATCAGATAGCCAAAATGGCGGACGCCGCGAGAGAAGTCCGTTTCCGGCGGAGCGCGGCGAAGGGTTTCGGCAATCCGCGAAATTTCCGTGTCGTCGCCAGCCTTGACCACGAGCACGGTGGCCGTGCCACTGCGGACCGAAGTGCCCGCGAAGACTGAATTGGTGCGAGCCGGCAGCGGTGTTTCCGTCGGCACCTCGCCTGGTTTCTTGCCCACGGGAAAGCTTTCGCCAGTCAGGGCGGACTCGCTGACGCTCAGGTCGGACGCCTCCAAGATGATGCCATCGACGGGAATCAAGGCTCCGGCCGATAGCATCAACACATCGCCGGGCACGACCTGCTCAACCGGCACCCGCAGGTCGGCGCCGTCGCGGCGCACCATTGCGGTGGTCGCAAGGCGTTTGCGCAGGGTGTCCATTGCCCTGGATGCGCGGAATTCCTGGGCAAAGCCCAGCATGCCGCTGGCCAGGACGATCGCCATGATGATGATCGCTTCACCGCCTTCGCCCACAACCCCGGCAACAGCTGCGGCGAAGACAAGAATGAGGACGAGCGGGCTCGTGAACTGACGCACGAGTGGACGGAGCGCGGCGGCAAGGTTGGGCTGCCAACCCGACGCGCCTGCGGGCCGCCTCTGCCTCCCACGTGCTGCAGAAGCAGACAATCCTTGATTGCTGGAGCCCAAGGCGGTGAGCACAGTCGCGGCAGGCCTGGACCAGTATGGGTCAAGCCG